>DUTZ01000416.1 GCA_012841845.1 Actinomycetales bacterium
CGGCCCCGCCGGCCGCGCGCCGGCCCCCGCCAGCCCCCAGACCAGGAGCGCCGTGATCGTCCCCGAGCCCGACAGGGCCCACATCCGCGAGGCGGCCGCACGCCGCGGCCTCGACCTCGAAGACCTCCGGGAGGACTCCCGGTCCGCCACATGGCGGGTCACCGTCGTGGTCGACGGCGACGGCGGCACCTCCCTGGACGACCTCACCGCCCTGTCCGGCGACCTCGACCCGCTCGCGGAGTCCTGGGGCGGCCCGGACCGGCCGGTCACCCTCGAGGTGACGAGCCGCGGCGTGGACGCGCCGCTCACCGCGCCGCGCCACTGGCGACGGGCCCGCGGACGCCTCGTCGCCCTCACCTACGCCGACGGCGCGCAGGGGCCCGCCACCGCGCGGGTCGGCGACGTCGACGAGGAGGCCGGCGTCGTCCGGCTGGTGTCCCGCGTCGGGCGTGGCCTGCGGGCCGACTCGGTAGCGTTGGGGCAGGTGGACCACGCCGTCATCACGGTCGAGTTCCGGCCGGCCCCCGAGGACGAGATCGCCCTGCTGACCGACCCGGACGGCGCCGGGTGTGGCGCGCGAGAAGGAGAAGACCGGTGAACATCGACATGGCGGCGCTCAACATGCTGTCGCAGGAGCGGGAGATCCCCCTCGACGACCTCGTCGAGACCCTCGAGAACGCCCTGCTCACCGCTTACAAGCGGGTGGACGGCGCCCACCGCGTGGCGCGGATCGCCCTGGACCGCAAGGCCGGCACCGTGGCGGTGATGGCCGCCGAGCTCGACGACGACGGCAACCGCATCGGCGAGTTCGACGCCACCCCCGACGACTTCGGCCGGGTGGCCGCCGCGACCGCGCGCCAGATCATCCTCCAGCGCCTGCGCGAGGCCGAGACCGAGCGCGTCTACGGCGACCTCGTCGCCCACGAGGGCGAGGTCGTCAGCGGCGTCATCCAGTCCGACGCCCGGGCCAACGCGCGCGGCGTCGTCGTGGTCCACATCGGCCCCGAGAACGGCGGCACCGAGGGCACCCTCGCCCCGGCCGAGCAGGTCCCGGGGGAGAGCTACGAGCACGGCGAGCGGATCAAGTGCTACGTCGTGGCCGTCCACAAGGGGCCCCGCGGGGCGTCGGTCTCGCTCTCACGCACCCACCCCGACCTCGTCCGCGGCCTGTTCGCCCTCGAGGTCCCCGAGATCGGCGACGGCTCGGTGCGCATCGCCGCGATCGCCCGCGAGGCCGGGCACCGCACGAAGATCGCCGTGGAGTCCACGGTCTCCGGGCTCAACGCCAAGGGCGCCTGCATCGGCCCCAACGGTGCCCGGGTCCGCGCCGTGATGGCCGAGCTCGGCGGCGAGAAGATCGACATCGTGGACTACGACGACGACCCCACCGTCTTCGTGGGCAACGCCCTCTCGCCCGCCAAGGTGATCTCCGTGACGGTGGCCGACGAGCAGCTTCGGGCGGCCCGCGTGGTGGTGCCGGACTACCAGCTCTCGCTGGCCATCGGCAAGGAGGGCCAGAACGCGCGCCTGGCGCACCGTCTGACCCAGTGGCGGATCGACATCCACAGCGACGCCGAGTAGGGGGCGCGCGGCCCCGCCGCGTCCACGCGGTCGGGCGCGCCGTTCGTAACGACACGGCTCGACCTGTAGACTGGCAAGTTGTCACAGTGACTTCACGTCCACCCGCACTCCGGGAGGGGCGGCGAGAAACCGAGGCGGCCAGTTGCCGGGACACCGAGACCAGCAGACGGACGCCACGGACGGCGCGGGGCCCATCCGGACCTGCGTCGGCTGTCGCCGCCGGGATTCCGATTCCCGGCTCCTCCGGATCGTCCACGATCCGGGGTCGGCGGCACTCGTGCCCGACCCCCGCCGGCGCGCGCACGGGCGAGGAGCCTGGGTGCACCGCGACGAGCGGTGCATCACGACCGCACTCGACCGCAGGGCCTTGACCAGGTCACTACGGATCGCCGGGGCCGTGTCACAGGACGCGGTCGCGGAGGTGCTCGGGGCACTACGCCTCGAGCGGGAGAACAAGGAACGGACCAGCAACGATGAGCACACCGTGAAGCTCGAGCGATGAACGTCCATCGGTATTAGACCGAGGTCGTGCGGCCAGCCCTGCCGTCCGGCCTCGCAGTGAGGAGAGCAGTGGCAGGCAAGCCCCGGGTACACGAACTGGCCAAAGAGTTCGGTATCACCAGTAAAGAACTTCTGACGAAGCTCCGCGATCAGGGGGAGTTCGTCAAGTCCGCGTCGTCGACGCTCGAGGCGCCGGTCGTCCGGCGCCTCCGTGAGGCGCACGCGCCCGCGGCCGGAGCGTCCGACGCGGCCCCCGCGGCCAAGAA
>DUTZ01000026.1 GCA_012841845.1 Actinomycetales bacterium
CGACCGGGCCGTGCCGGTGACGGCGCCGACCTACCCCTGGCGCCGGCCGACGCCCCGGCACGTCCACGAGATCCGGCTGCACGTGGACGACCCCGAGGCGGCCGCCCCCGCGCTGACGCAGTCCCCTGACCTGGGGCGCCCTACCCGGGCCGTCTAGGGCACCGCAGGTCGGGCCTACGGCGCCGTCGTCCCCACCGAGTACGCGGCCGCCGCGTCGCGCACGTCCATGACGTATTCGCGCGAGGCGTTGTAGGCCAGCACCGCGCGCTGCCAGTTCTCGGCCTGACTCAGGTCGCCGCCGCGGTCGCACAGCAGGCGCGCGGCGGAGACGGCGGCGTCGTCGATCTGGTTGGGGTCCGCGTGGCCGTCGCCGTTGGCGTCGCGGCCGTACTTGCGCCAGGTCTCCGGTATGAACTGCAGGGGGCCGATGGCGCGGTCGTACTCGGTGTCGCCGTCGAGCTCCCCCTTGTCGGTGTCGCGGATCTCCGCGTAGCCGGGCGAGCCGTCGAGGCGCGGGCCGATGATCGTGGGGCGCGCGACACCGTCGTCCTCGAGCCGCGACCCGCGGAAGTTGCCGTGCCGGCTCTCCACCCGGCCGATCCCGGCGAGCGTGGTCCACGCGAGGTTGCACTCGGGGCGCGTCTGCCGCATCGTCTCGGCCGCGTTGCCGTAGGCGGCCAGCGCGGGCACGGGGATCCGCATGGGCTCGGCGATCCCCTCCGCCCACGGCCGCAGCTGGTCCGACGTGCGGCCGGGCGCGTCGATGTCCACCGTCGGCACCGGGGCGCCGGCGCCGGGCGGGATGCCGGGCGGGATCGGCACGGGTGGCTCGCGGGTGGGGCCGAAGCAGCCGGTGGCGACGACGGCGAGGGCCACACCCAGCCCCAGCGCGCGGGCGCCGGCGGGTGCGCGCAGACCCGTGCGGGGTCGGCGTGGGGGGAGACGGTTCATCACCCGCCATCCTGCCCGACCGCCCCGGAGCCCAGTCGGGCGTACCCGCCCGCGAGGGCCGCGAACTCGTCGAGCAGCGCCTCCCGCGGGATCGCCGGCCGGTCCAGCACCCAGCGCACGGCCACGTTCTCCACCGCCATGACGATCACCCACGCCCGCGCCGCGTGGTCCCCCCGGCGCATGCCCGCGGCGGCCAGGTGCACCGAGAGCAGCTCGTGGATGCGCCGCTCGAGTGCGTGCTGCTGCGCCCGGTGCCGCACCGCGGGCAGCTCCTCCCACACGATCCGCAGCAGCCCGGCGTCGGCCTCGATCGCCGTGAGCAGGGCGTCGCCGATCGCCCGTACCGACGCCGGGTCCCTCACGTCCACCGGCCCCGCCCCCGCGAGCGAGGCCGCCACCCGGTCCGAGACCTCCGCCGACCACCGCTCCAACACCACCGTGACCAGCGCCGACTTGTCCGGGAAGTACTGGTAGAGCGAGCCCGGGCTGACGCTCGCCTCCTCGGCGACGCGGTTGGTGGTGAACGCCTCGTAGCCGTCCCGCACGAGTACTTCGCGAGCGGCCTCGATGATCCGCTGCACCATCGCCCGGGATCGGGCCTGCTGGGGAAGCCTGCGCATGAACGCGAATTGTATGCGAGTATTCGCTCGCGTCATCGTGAGGGGCATGACGACGACCCTCGCCGACACCACCACCCGGCCCACCGGGCCGTACCCGACACGCTTCCGCGAGGCCGAGGACCGCTCGCGCCGCATGGGCCGCACGCTGCGCCGGATCGCGCGCGTCGAGCAGGTGGACGAGCAGCTCATGGACCGCCTCGGGCGGGCCTACCTCGAGAAGGACGAGCCCGGCGCGCGGCTGGCCCGTGCCATGCGGCTGCGCAGCGGCGAACCCGGGGCCGTCTCGCGTCGGCAACTCGACGAGGCGCTGCGCGGTGGGTCGTCATCCCTGTCCCCCGACGCCCCGCCCGTCCTGCGCGAGTACCTGGAGATGCTCGAGGCGGTGCCGGACTGGGTGGACTGGGAGCAGATCGAGCGCGGGCAGAAGGCGTACCTGCGCTTCGGTCAGAACGCGGCCGACGTCCTGCTGCAGCTCTCGCTGATCGGCGGCTACCGCTTCGGCGGGCCCACCGACCTGCTCGTGGCGACCGGCGGGCTGACCGGCGGCACGACCCTGCGCCGGCTGGCCGAGACGCAGCACTGGGCCATGTCGCTCTCCCTCCCCGACGGGCTGCGCCCGCACGGCGAGGCGTGGCGACTCACCGCGCACGTGCGGGCCATGCACGCGGTGGTCAACGAGGCCGTGGAACCGCGGTGGGACGTCGGCCGGTGGGGCCTGCCCATCAACATGACCGACCTGGCCTCGACGCTCGGGCTCTTCGACGCCGTGGTCCTGCTGGGCGTGCGCACCCTCGGCGTGCCGGTCTCGCGGCAGGACTCGCGCGACGTCATGCACCTGTGGCGCTACGTGGGCTGGCTCATGGGCGTGGGCGACGAGTTCCTCGTGGACTCCGAGCGCGAACGCCACCGGATCAACTACCACATCCTGCTGGCCCAGGCCGGACTCAGCGAGGCGGGGCCGCAGCTCACGCGGGCGCTCGTCGAGGCACAGCGCTCGCGCCTGCGGACCGGCCCGTTCCGGCGCCTGCGCGCGTGGGTCGGCCACGAGCGGCTGCTGAGCATGCTCACCGTGTTCCTCGGCCCCGAGTGCATGCGCGAGTTCGGCCTGCCCACCCGGCCGCCGTGGGCGCACACCTATCTGCTCGGCCTCAACGCCCTGCGCTACCGGACGCCGTTCGGGCGCGCGCGGCTCGAGGCGTGGGGCACCGCCGTGAGACGACGCGAGCGCCGGGAACTGTTCGGCGAGGCGACGGCCGATATCGGGCGCCCCGCCACCTGAGATTCGGCAAGGCCCGCGCCGGACGGTGTGGCCCCGCCAGCCGATTAGCCCCGTGCGGCTCATTTCCCAACCTTAGGCACATCTACCTAATGTCCGCGATGTGTGGCACGATCGCCTCATGTACGTGGTGACGATCGACCAACGCGGCAGCCGGTCCAGCGGCGACCGCGTCCCCGAGCTGCTCGAGGCCCTCGGCGCGGTCCCGTGCGTCTCGCCGTTCGAGCGCACGGCCGGCGACGAGGTCCAGGGCCTGCTCGACGACCCTGCCGCCGTCCGCGCCGCTCTCCTCGCGGCGCTCCGCGACGGGGACTGGCACTGCGGCGTGGGGGCCGGGGA
>DUTZ01000417.1 GCA_012841845.1 Actinomycetales bacterium
AGGCTACGACGACGAGGCGCGCGGATACCGTGACGAGCCGCCGGCGCCGCCCGAGCCGACGGGCGTCCCCCTGCCGAACCCGGCCGACCCGGCGCTCTGGCCGCAGCGCGAGGCGATCAAGGCCGCCCTGCAGTACCCGGGTCTGGCCGGGCCGCTCTTCGACTCCCTACCGGGCGAGTGCTACACCCATCCCGCCTACGCCGGGATCGCCGACGCGCTGACCGCCGCCGGCGGGTGCGCCGCCGGCAAGAGCGGGGCGAACTGGGTGTCGGAGGTGTCGGAGGGACTCGCCGACGACGGCCTCCGGAGGTTGGTCGGAATCCTCGCCGTCGAGACCCTCCGCGCCTCCGAGGAGGCGCTGCCCCGGTACGTCTCCGGGGTGCTGGCGCGGTTGCAGGAGGTGTGGGTGTCCGGGCAGATCGCGGACCTCAAGTCCAAGGTGCAGCGCATGAGCCCGGCGCAGGACCCCGAGGGCTATTCGGCGCTCTTCGGCGACCTCGTGGCGCTGGAGGAGTACCGGCGAGGGCTGCTCGAGCAGGCCGTGGGCGCCACGCCGGACATCGCCTGACCAGCCGATTTGGTCCCCGCGCAGGGGGCGCACTAAGGTAAGACCTCGGTGTCTGGCGGTAGTGCCGACACCGGACACATTCCCCCATAGCTCAATTGGCAGAGCATTCGACTGTTAATCGAAGGGTTATTGGTTCGAGTCCAATTGGGGGAGCAGATCGAGGCCGGGCCCGGTGGGAGACCACCGGGCCCGGCCTCGTCGACCGGCGCGGCGGGGTCAGTGCGGGCCGAGCCGTGAGGCCGCCGCCTCGTCGAGGATCACCGTGGCGTGGGCGTGGAGCTGCAGCACCGAGGCCGGGCAGCTCGGGTCGGCGGGCCCCTCGATCATCGCCGCCACGGCCTCGGCCTTGGCCTCGCCGGTGGCGATGAGCAGCAGGGCGCGCGCGTCGCGGATCGTCCCGAGCCCCTGGGTGAGCACGTGCACCGGGACCGCACTCGTCGAGCCGCCGAAGAACCGGGCGTTGTCCGACACGGTCTGGCGGTGCAGCGTCGCGCTGTGCGTGCGTCCGTCCAGCGGGGTGCCGGGCTCGTTGAAGCCGATGTGGCCGTTGCTGCCGATCCCCAGCAGCTGCAGGTCCACGCCCCCCGCCGACCGGATCGCCTCGTCGTAGAGCCGGGCGGCACGGTCCGGGTCGGAACTCGTGCCGTCGGGACCGAACACCTCGTCGTCGGGGATGTCGATGCTCTCCGTGAACTCGCGACGGATCGTGCGGTGGTAGGACTCCTCGTCGTCGGGGGTGAGCCCGAGGTACTCGTCCAGGAGGAAGGCGCGCACGCGGGCGAAGGACAGCGCGGCCTCGCGGTGCCGGCGGATGAGCTCGCGGTACGTGGCGACGGGCGTCGAGCCGGTGGCCAGGCCGAGGGTCATCGGTCCGGGGCGCACGTACTCCTCGACGATGTCGGCGGCGGCGACGGCCGCGCTCGCCGGGTCAGGGGTGATGACGACGTCCATGGATCCCTGTGGGGTGCGGGGCGCGCAGGGGCGCCGGGAACATTCGGGCCATTGTGCCCGAATACCCCCGGGGGTCGCGAGCCGGGGCGCGCCGCGTCACCTCGCTAGGCTGGCGGACATGCCACAGCCGCGGGTCACCCTGTCCACCGGCGCGGTGCGGGGCACCGACCTCGGGGGCGTCCACCGGTACCTGGGCATCCCGTACGCGCAGGACCCGGTCGGCGACCTCCGCTTCGCGCCCCCGGAGCGGCGCCGTGCGTGGCTCGGGGAGCGCGACGCCACCCGGCCCGCCGCCACCGCCCAGCGCCTGCGCTTCGACCCGAACCCGGCGATCCCCGAGCCCATCGTGGCCGGGACGGACGTCCTGCACGTGGACGTCTGGGCGCCGGCGACGCCCGCGGCCGGCGGGTCCGGGCACGCCGTGCTGGTCTGGATCCACGGCGGCGGCTGGGAGGCCGGGTCCTCCCACCAACCCTGGTTCGACGGCTCGTCGTTCGCCCGGCAGGGGATCGTCGTGGTCTCGGTGGGCTACCGCCTCGGCGTGGAGGGCTTCACCCCCTTCCCGGACGCCCCGGACAACCGCGGGGTCCTCGACTGGATCGCCGCCCTGGAGTGGGTCCGCGACGAGATCGGTGCGTTCGGCGGCGACCCCGGCCGCGTGACCGTCGCCGGGCAGTCCGCCGGTGGGGGAGCGGTGCTGTGCCTGCTCACCTCCCCCGTGGCCCAGGGGCTCGTCCACGGCGCCATCGCCGCCTCACCCGCGATGCTGCGTTCCCCGGCGGCGTCCACGCCCAAGGACGCCCGTGCGGAGGAGCTCGCCGCGGGCGGGCGCGGCGCGATCGACGAGTTCCACCGCCGCCTGCGCCGCGAGAACCCGCTCAAGCTGCCGTTCCGTCCCACCATCGGCGACGAGACCGTCCCCGTGCCCCCGATGCAGGCCGTGGCCGCCGGGGTGGGCGCGGACATCCCGCTGATGATCGGCGCCACCGCCACCGAGTTCGACGAGGTGGTCGGCAGGATCCCCGGCCCGGCGCTCGTCCCGGGCGCGGCCCTGGCACTGCGGGCGCAGCAGGTCCCCGTCAAGGGCCTCGGCGCGCTGGCGCGGCAGTCCGCCGGCCGACCCGTGCGCACGGCCGTCGGCGCCGCGATCAACGCCGCGTCCTTCCACTCCACCGTCGTGGGCGTGGCCGAGGCGCGGGCCGCCGAGGGGGCCGCGACATGGGTCTACGACTTCCGCTGGGCCGGGGGTCGCGGCGCGGCCCACTGCTCCGACCTGCCGTTCTTCTGGAACGCGCCCGCGGCTGAGAACGTCGAGGAGTTCCTCGGCGCGCCCCCGCCGCCGGACCTCGTCACGGCGATGCACGCCTCCTGGGTGGACTTCGTCCGCCACGGCGACCCCGGCTTCCCGCCCTACGCGCTGCCCGGGCGCAGGGTCCGCGAGTGGGACGACCCGCCCGAGGACGTCGACGACGGGCTCGCGCAGGTCCGGGCCGTCTGGCGGCCCGAGTAGCCCGCCGACCGCTTGCTAGGCTTTCCCCGCGCCGGGTCGCCCGACGCCCAGGGGGCTATAGCTCAGTTGGTTAGAGCCGCGGACTCATAATCCGCTGGTCGCGGGTTCGAGCCCCGCTGGCCCCACCACCGTCGTCGCGCGAGGTCGGATGAAGCGCGCCTCATGTCTGCTTCATCATGGCCTCACGCCGTGTCACTACCGTCGTGGACAGACGACGAAGGGACGAAGCGATGAGGACGAACGGAAAGGTGGCGGCCGCGGTGGTCGCCGCGAGCGCACTGATCCTGGGCGGGTGCGGCGGAGACGCGAGCGAACCCGCCGTGGAGACCGTGACCGAGACGATGCCCCGGAGTGAGTCCCCGCCCCGGGAGGAGGCCCGGGAGGCGGCGGACGACGAGGCCCGGGGCGAGGCCGGGGCCCGACAGGAGGTCGACGGCGACGACCCGGTCTTCGCCGCCATCGATGCCGTCCTGGCGGAGCGTCCCGGCGCGGTGGTCGTGGGCATCGACCGCGACGACCGCGAATCCTACGACGTCGACGTGGTGCAGGACGGGCAGGTGGTGGAACTCGAGGTCGGTCCCGACGGCGCGGTCCGCGAGGACGAGCGCGAGGGGGATGACGACGACGTCCGCGACGCGCAGGCCGCCACGGTCACCGCCGTCGACGCGATCCGGCAGGCCCTGGAGCAGCACCCGGACGGCGTGCTCGACGAGATCGACCTCGACGAGGACGACGGGACACTGCGCTGGGAGATCGAGCTCGACGACGCGGACCGCAACGACCTGGTGGAGCTGGACCTCCCCGCCACCTAGCTGAGGGGGAGGCCCTACGCGAGCCCCATCCGCAGCGCCCCCACGGCCTCGGAGAGCGCGGCGCGTGCGAGGGGCGTGGCCCCGACGGCGTTGACGAAGGGGTGGACCATCGTCGGGTGCCGACGCAGTGAGACGGCGACGCCGGCGTCGGCCAGCCGCCGGGCGTAGGCCTCGCCCTCGTCGCGGAGCGGGTCGAACCCGGCGGTGGCGACGTGCGCCGGCGGGAGCCCGGACAGATCCTCCGCCAGCAGCGGGGAGGCGCGCGGATCGGTGCGGTCGTCGTCGGACCGCAGGTAGGTGGTCTCGTAGAAGTCCATGTTCGACGCGGTGAGGAAGTAGCCCTCGCCGAACAGCTCGTAGGACCGGGTGCGCGCCGACATGTCGGTGGCGGGGACGAAGAGCAGCTGGAAGTCCGGGGTCCGTTCGCCGGCGGCCCGGGTCTGCTGGCACACGACGGCCGCGAGGTTCCCGCCCGCGCTGTCGCCGCCCACCGCGATGCGCTCCGGGTCGGCGCCGAACGCGTCGGCGTGGGCGCGCACGTACCGGTAGGCGGCCAGCGCGTCGTCCACGGCGGTGGGGAAGAGGAACTCCGGCGCGAGCCGGTAGTCCACGCTGAGCACCCGCAGCCGGCCCTCGTGCGCGAGGTAGCGGCACGTCGCGTCGTGGGAGTCGACACTGCCCAGCACCCAGCCCCCGCCGTGGAAGTAGACGAGCATCGGCAGGACCTCGTCCCCGGGGACCGGGGAGTAGAGGCGGGCCGGCAGGTCGGCCGGGGTCGTCTCCCCGGAGGCCGACGGCATCCCGGCCAGGGGCAGCACGACGTCCTCGACCACCGGGAGGCGGACCGTCTCCCCGGACGCGGTGAACGCCGAGCGCTCCACGGTCAGGCGCGCCTGCTCGACCGGCATGTCCTCGTACTCACCGGGCGAGGTCAGCGCGATCATCCGGATCCCGGCCTGGAAGTGCGGGTCGAGTTCCTGGCAGTCCACCCGCCGGGTCCGGCCGGCGGCGAGCCGGATCAGCGGCCCCGGCAGTGCGCCCGCGGTGGTCATGACCGCCTGCGAGAGGCGGTCGGCGAGCGAGGGGGAGAAGGCGCGGTGGCCGGACATCGGGGAGGGCATGGGGGTCATTGTGCCGAGCGCCCGGGCGGGCGACGAGGGAATCACGCGGGACGGCCCGGAGCCGGTAGCCGGCGGTGGGTGTTCTGGGAGACTGGCCCCACGCGCCGGGTCCCGCCGGCGCCCGACGCCGGGAGGCCCACGATGACCGACCAGTTCGATCGAGACCGGTTCGCGACCGCCTTGTCGTCCGTGGACGACTGGCCGGTGGACCACGTGTCGGCGGCGGTGGTGGGCCCCGAGGGGGTCCTGGCCTCGACGGGTGACGAGGACCGCGTCTACCGACTGGCGTCGGTCACCAAGCCGCTCGTCGCGGTGGCGGCGCTGCTCGCCGTGGAGGAGGAGGCCATCGGGCTCGACGACCCGGCCGGCCCCGAGGGCTCCACCGTCCGGCACCTCCTCGCCCACGCCTCCGGGCTGGACTTCGCCGACCGCGAGAAGGTCCGCACGGAGCCGGAGAAGCGACGCATCTACTCCTCCGCGGGGTTCGAGGTGCTCGCCGACCACATCGCCGAGGCCACCGGGATCGCCTTCCCCGACTACCTGGCCGAGGCGGTGTGCGCGCCGCTCGGCATGGGCTCGACCACGCTGGAGGGCTCCGCCGGGCACGGTGCGTCCGGCAGCCTGGCGGACCTGGCGGAGTTCGCGCGGGAACTCGTGGCGCCGCGGCTCCTCGCCCCGGAGACGCTCGAGGAGGCGGTGTCCGAACAGTTCCCCGGCCTCGACGGGATCGTGCCCGGGTACGGCATGCAGAAGCCCTGCCCGTGGGGTCTGGGATTCGAGCTGCGCGACGCCAAGCACCCGCACTGGACGGGGCAGCACAACTCCCCGGCGACCTTCGGCCACTTCGGCCAGTCCGGGACGCTGCTGTGGGTGGAGCCGGAGATCGAGACCGCGCTCGTCGTGCTCACCGACCGCGACTTCGGCGACTGGGCCAAGCCGCTCTGGCCCGAGCTGTCGGACCGGGTCGTCGACGCCGCCACCCGCCGCTCCCGCGACGAGGACGCGCTGGGCGGCTGAGTCCCGCTGCGAGGAGCCGACACGCCGGGGGAGGCTTCCCCCGGCGTAATCACGCTGCTGTAACTTTGCTGAGAATCCAGAAGTGTCTCTGGTGAGCAACCGTCACTTGAGGCACACTGGTACTCGATAACCACA
Organism: Actinomycetales bacterium; assembly: GCA_012841845.1. GTDB lineage: Bacteria > Actinomycetota > Actinomycetes > Mycobacteriales > Mycobacteriaceae > Dietzia. Next base: position 6,115 of record DUTZ01000417.1, read on the forward strand.
TAAGCATCATCGTTCACGCGATTTCACGAGGTCGTTGGGGAAGACGTCCCTCAGTGAGTCGGGAGTGAAGCGATGTCTGACATGAACCCCTTCGCGGATACGACGACGGGCGTGGTCTTCATCCACGCCGCGCCGACCGCGTTGTGCCCCCACGTCGAGTGGGCTCTCGCGAGCACGCTCGACGCGACCTCCGCCATGCGGTGGGAGGACCAGCCGGCCCAGCCCGGCGCCCGCAAGGCGGTCGTCGACTGGATCGGCCCCGTCGGCACCGGCGCCCGCCTGGCCGAGTCCCTCGCCAAGTGGTCGATGCTCGCCTTCGAGGTGACCGAGGACCCGAGCGACCTCGTCGACGGCGAGCGCTTCTCCCACACCCCCGAACTCGGCATGTGGCGCGGCCAGACCGGCGCCAGCGGCGACGTGGTGGTGGGGGAGAACCGCCTGCGCCACCTCATGGCCGCGGGCCCCGCCGCCTTCCACGCCGCCATGGAGGAGGAGCTCGGCGCCGCCTGGGACCGCGCCCTCGAGC
>DUTZ01000418.1 GCA_012841845.1 Actinomycetales bacterium
AGGCCGCCGAACCGGGGCCCGGGGCGGGGGACGACGACCAGGCGTCCGCGGCCCCCGCGTCCGAGGGCGGCCAGGTCTGGCCCTGGCTCGTGGGCGGCGGCCTGCTCGTCGCGCTCGTCGCGCTGGGGGCCGTGATCGCCCTCATCTCGTCCCGGAGGCGGTGACGGCGTAGCCTGCGTCGGTGACCCCGACCCGCCACCCCTCGCGCCCGCGAGTGCCCCTCGCCCTGGCGGCGCTCGCCCTCGGGGGGTTCGGGATCGGCGTGACCGAGTTCGCGGCCATGGGGCTGCTCCGGGCGATCGCCGACGACTTCGGACTCACCGAACCGCAGGCCGGCCACGTCATCTCCGCCTACGCGCTCGGGGTGGTCGTGGGCGCCCCGCTGCTCACCGTGTGGACCTCGCGGTGGCGACGCCGCACCCTGCTGCTGGCGCTCATGGGCCTGTTCGCCGTGGGCAACGTCGCGGCGGCGTTCGCGCCGTCGGCCGGACTGCTCGTCGCGGCGCGGTTCGTCGCGGGGATCCCGCACGGCGCCTACTTCGGGGTGGCCTCCCTCGTGGCGGCGTCGCTCGCCGGGGCCGGGAAGCAGGCGCGGGCGGTGGCGCTGGTGCTCCTCGGGCTGTCGGTGGCCAACGTCGTGGGCGTGCCGGCGGCCACCTGGCTGGGCGAGGCGGTGGGGTGGCAGGCGGCCTTCCTCGCCGTCGGCGCCATCGGCCTGGTCACGGTGGCGGCGATCGCGACCCTCGTCCCCGAGCCGCCGGGCGCCGGGGACCCCGTCCACGCCCGGGAGGAGCTCGGCGCGCTGGCCCGGCCCCAGGTCCTGGCGACCCTGGCCGTGGGGTGCGTCGGCTTCGGCGGCATGTTCGCCGTCTACACGTACATCCAGTGGACCATGGTCGACGTGGCCGGGATCTCCCCGCGGTGGATGCCCGCCGTGCTCGCGCTCTACGGCCTCGGGATGGTGACCGGCAACCTCGCCGGCGGCGTGATCGCCGACCGCGACCTCGACCGCGGCCTCGTCGGCACCACGGTGTTCATGATCTCCGTGCTGGCACTGTTCTCGGTGGCCGCGCACAACCCGGTGACCGCGCTGGTCGGGCTGTTCCTCGTGGGAACCACCGGCGCGGCGCTCGTACCGGGACTGCAGGCGCGGCTCATGGCCGTGGCCGGGCGGGGGCAGACCCTCGCCGCGGCACTCAACCACTCCGCGCTCAACGTGGCCAACGCCCTCGGTGCGTGGATCGGGGGCGTGGTGATCGCCGCTGGCTTCGGGTACACCTCGCCTGCGCTCGCAGGGGCCGGGCTGGCCGCGCTCGGGCTCGCGATCCTGGCTCCGGCGGCCCGGGCGGCACGTCAGCAGGCCAGTCGGTAACCACCGCGATTCGGCGGCCACACGACATCCGGGGCGACGCGGCCGTGGGCCTCGAGTTCTCGCCAGCGCGCCAGGGGGCCGAAGGGACGGGTGCGCAGCCGACGGCCGGTATCGGTGACGACGGTGAGCGTGCCGTCCCGCTCCAGGTGGTAGCGCCAGGATCCGTGGGTCTTGAACCGGTGATGTCGCCTGCACAGGCACATGAGGTTGTGCTCGGCCGTCGGGCCGCCGCGGCTGGGATCGGTGTGGTCGAAGGGGCGGACATGGTCGACGTCGCAGAACTCCGCCCGCACGCTGCAGCCGGGGTGGCGGCAGGTGCCGTCACGCAGCCGGATCCGGCGCTTGAGGTCCTCCGCGATGCGATACGTGCGTGTCCTGGCGCGACGCTCGGCGCGGTTGCCGTGGTCCGCCGCACCGGGGGTCGGATCGACCGATTCGAGGGTCGCGCCGGTGCAGGCTCCGAGAAGCTGCAGGAGTGCGTCCACCGAGGCCGCGCCGCTCCGGGCGAACACGACCCGGCCGGCTGCGGGGCCCCGACCGGCGATCACGGTGACCTGCGGGCGGATGATCGGTGCGCGCCCGGGGCCCTCGTCGGACCCCGGGGTCGAGCACGCGGGGGCCGCCGTGTTGACGGCCAGGTGGACCAGGGCATCGACCAGTCGCTCGCCGCGGCTGGTCCCGGCGTCGGGCTCGCGATCCAGGGCATCGGCGGCGTCGTGCTCGAGGCGTGCGGCGAGGACGGCCCCCTCCGCGGCGGTGAGGGAGGCGTAGAGGGTGCACATCCCGTCCGGCGCCTCGCGGAAGGACACGAAGCGGTCCCGGACCGCCGCCTTCCGGCGCCGGGCGAGGGCCTCGGCATCGAGTTGTTCGATGACCTCGTCGATGAGCGCGTCCACGGCCGCCCGGCCGGGACGCTCGCCGCGATCGAGCCGGCCCAGGTATTCGGCGACGGCGCGGGCCTGGACCGCCGCGATGCGGTCGGAGTCGACCGTCGCGAGACGACGGTGGAAGTCGCGGGCGATGCGCTCGTCCATCCGGCCGGCCTCCATGGCCTCGAGCACGGCGGGTAGGCGTCGGACCAGGTCGAGCGAGAAGGTCAGGAACGACTGGGCTCGGCCCACGTTGATGACCAGGGCTTCGGCGAGATCCGCGCGCGCCCGGTCCCACGCGTCCACATGGGACCACGCGGGTCCGGGCCTCTCGTCGGTCCACTCCTCGCGCGCGGCGAAGATCGTGTGCGCGAGGCGGATGCGGCGGGCGCAGGCGCGGCACTCGTCGGCGAACGCGACACCGGCGGCGGCCATGGCCTCCGCCACCGCCTCCGCCTCGCCGGCACTCCGCGCGGTCTCCGCGTTTCCGTTCATGTGTTCGAGTAGATCACGTGGGTACGACAGGATGGGTCCGCGCAGGTCGGGGGCCGTCGCGGGCGTCCGGGAGTAGCGTCGGTGCCATGCCGACCTACGCCACCGCAGACCGTGTCGACCGCGCCGCCCTCGAGGACTTCCTCCGGACCCGGCACCGCGCCGTGCTCGTCACCCGCCGGGCCTCGGGCGGACTGCAGAGTTCGCCCGTCACCTGCGGACTGGACGAACAGGGCCGCCTCGTCGCGGCCACCTACCCGCAGCGCGCCAAGGTGCGCAACATCCGTAGAGAACCGGCGGTGAGTGCGTGCGTGCTCTCGGACGACTGGAACGGCCCGTACGTGCACCTCGACGGCACCGCGGAGATCGTCGACCTGCCCGAGGCGGTGGAGCCCCTGGTCGAGTACTTCCGCTCGGTGGCCGGCGAGCACCCGGACTGGGACGAGTACCGGGAGGCGATGGTGCGCCAGGGGAAATGCCTGATCCGGGTGACGATCGACGCGTGGGGCCCCATCGCCACCGGGGGCTTCCCGCCGGAGGCGGGACACTGACGCGAGTCCGCCGGAGGCGGGACGCTGACGCGAGCCTAGAACCGGTCGAGGATCATCCGCGCGGTGGCCAGGTGCCCGGCGCGCGTGGGGTGCAGCGGGACCGCGCCGGCGTCCACGCCGAGGAACGAGGTCCAGCGGTCCGGGTCGCACGCCGAGTGACCGGGCGGGGTGCGGTCGGCGACGATCTCGACGCCCTCGGCGTGGGCGACGTCGCGCAGCATCGCGTTGAGGCGGTCGACGTGCCGGCGGCCGAAGTGCTGGTTGGCGGCGCTGTAGGGGGCGATGTCCAGGCACGGCACCGGGTGGAACGGCTGCAGGTAACCCACGAGGAGGATCCGTGCCCGCGGGGCCCGGGCCCGGATGTCGCGGACGAGTTGCCGGAGGCCGGGGACCACGCGCGGCACCTTGGCCGCCCACTCGGCCTCGAGGTGCGTGCAGTCGGCGGTGAGCGCGCACCGCTCGGCGAGCTGGAGCACGTCGGTGTCGTTGCCGCCGACCTGCAGGGTCACCACGTCGACGCCCGGGTGCAGGGCGTTCATCTGCGGCGGCCCGTACTCGGCGCGGCTGGTGTAGGCGAGCGGCACGCGCAGGCCGCGGCAGGAGACGTCGTGGACCCGCCACCCCGTCATCTCGCGGATCCGGCTGGGGTAGTTGTCCCCGGAACGGAAGCAGGTGTCGCCGCCGAAGGAGCCGAAGGTCATGGGGTCCATGCCGACGATGGAGCCGGTCGAGGTGAACGAGTCGCCCATCGCCACGTAGGTGAGCGGCGCGGTGTGGCGGCCCGTCGGGGGCGCGGCGGAGCCCGACCCGATCGCCCGGCCGGAGCCGTCGGCGCTCGCGACGGAACCGTCGAAGGACCGGGCCGCAGCGGCGGGGGTGGTGGCGACCGCTCCCGAGACGGCCAGGACGGCCGCCGTGGCGACCGCCGCGGCGGACCGGAGGAGTCGGGAACCGACCAGATGACCGCCCATGGTCGCAGTCAACCACCCGGGGAGTCGCCGGGGAGCCCACTCGTCAGGATCCGACTCCGTCCGGGGGCGTGAGCGCGGGGACCAGCCACCGCTCGAGCAGGGCCCGGATCTCCGCCTCCGGCCGGGGCGCGACGGCGTCGGGGGCGTCGAGCAGGGAGATGAGCAGCCGCAGGATCATCTCCGCGAGGCCGTCGAGGTCGGTCTCCGAGACCCCGCCCGCCGCCCAGTCCACGGGGAACCGGCGCAGCATCGCCGAGCCGTAGGCGACCGTCTCCGGGGAGGTGGCCGCGCGGCTCAGGGTGGCGGTGTCGCCGAGCTGCAGCAGGAGGTTGAGCCGCGGGTCCTGCGGCACGGTGCGCAGGCAGAACAGCATGCCCTCGACCACGGCCTCGGCGGGCGAGCGGCTGCCGTCGACGTGGGCGACGAGCCGGTCCACGAAGTCCTCGGCGCCCCGGGCGGCCACCTCGCCGACGATCTCGTTGATGCTGCCCACGTGCCGGTACACGGTCTGCCGGGTCACGCCGAGTTCGGCGGCCACGTCGGAGAGGGTCGTCTTGGCCACCCCGTGGCGGTCGATGAGCCGCTCGGTGGCGTCGAGGATCCGCAGGCGCGCCTCGTCCTCGTCCGCCGGGGGCCGGCCGCCCCACCCGTGTCTGGCCATGGGGTCAGACTGTCACACGGTCCGCCTCCGCCCGGGACCCGCTCGTGGCGCGCACCGCGGCCACGACGAACCACGCCGAGACGAGCACGCAGGCGAGCGCGTACCAGGGGTGGCCGACCGGGGCGCCGTCGGCGGTGACGCCGTCGGTGGCGGCGAGGAATGCGGGAAGGGCGGTGAGCCAGAACGCCACGTGCACGCCGAGGTAGACGGCGGGGTAGACGCGGACGAAGCCGGGGGAGGGCACCGGGTCGGGCGCGCCCCGCCACGTCCGGAGCGTCGCCTCGGTGAGCAGCCACAGTCCCACGGCCCACAGCGCGCCGATGAACAGCCAGACGACGGTCCGCTGGAGCGTCGCGTCGCCCTCGGCCTCCACGCCGACCCGGGTGGGGGCGGCGAGGATCACCATGAGGACCGGGGTGAGGACGCCGGCGAGGACGGTGCGCCACGCGAGTTGCCCGCCGCCGAGGTGCCGGCGCGCGTCCGGGTCGGCGCCGCGGGCGGGTCCGACGAGCCGCACGACCAGCCACACCATGACGCCGAACGAGACCGAGGCGAACACCCACATGCTGTTCATGGGCACCGAGGCGAGCATCGGCTGGTTGATGGTGTTGTCCGGGTTCCACGCCCACCACCGCAACTGCGGGCCGAGCTGGTCGAACACCTCGTAGAAGACCTGGCTGGCGAAGGCCGTGGCGACGGCCCCCACGGCGGCGCCGCGGCGCTCGAAGATCCCGAGCGCGCGGACGAGCTCGTAGGCGATCTGCGAGATCACCGGGTAGAACGCCACGATGTACAGCGGCAGCCGGTCGAACATGAACTGCACGGTGAAGACGTTGTGGGAGAAGATGAACCCCACGTAGTCCTCGAGCCCGAACCACTCCGGGAAGTACAGCGGGGGCTCGATGACGGCGAGGTAGACCAACGCCGCGAACCACAGTCCGAGGTTGGTCGCGTCGCCGTCGCGCCGCCACCGTCGCCAGGCGTGGACGAGCGCGAACACCGCCCCCGCCACGATGAGCACCTCGAGCAGCGGCATGGTCCAGTGCTCGAGCGACAGCGGCGACCGCAGGGCGCCGACCGGGTGGGCCCCGTCGCAGGCGAAGCCGAGGAACTCGGCGACCTGCCGGGCCGCGGGCTCACACGTGTACGCCACGGCCGGCCTCCACGGGGTTGGCGGGGTCCGAGTAGTCGGTGCCCGGCGGGTCGTGGCGCATGTCGAAGCCGGCGGGCACGCGGGTGCGGCCGAGCAGCTCGCGGACCTTGTGCCGCGCCAGGCCGTAGAGGAAGCGCGGGTCGGTCATCATCTCGCGCAGCGACTTGTCGAGGTTGAACACCGCGGTGAACGTCCGCTCCACGTAGTCGTCCTCGCGGGAGGCGGCGGTGATGGCGTTGAACACCGGCCACGAGGCGCGGCCCATGACGGCGCGGCGCAGGGGGCCGACGGTCTCGGTCCCCTCGGCGAAGTCGTAGGCCTGGTCGCGGGCCATGGCGAGCATCCACGGCACGTCGAGGGACCTGCGCTGCGCGGCGAGGAAGTCGCGGGTGAACGCGGCGTCCAGCGCTCCGTGCGCGGCGAGCGCGTCGGCCAAGACGAGCGCCGAGCGGGCCGCCGAGCTCATGCCCTGCGCGTAGAACGGGTTGAAGCCGCAGATCGAGTCGCCCACCGACACGAGCCCGAGCGCGGGGTTCGCCACCTCGTCGTAGCGCCGCCACTTGTTGCCCGTCGAGCGGGTGAGGTGCACCTCGGACAGCGGTGTGCTGAGCTTCATGGCGGCCGCGAACGACGGCGCGCGCAGCTTCTCGGCGGCGGCCTCGAACGCCTCGGCCTTCCGCGGCATGTCCAGGCCCCACGAGCCCATGCAGGCGATCACCCGGTTGCCCTCGATGGGGAAGAAGTTGGAGAGGTACTCGTGCTCCTCGGGGTGCTCGCCGGCCTCCTGGGTGGGGGTGATGACGAGGTGCTTCCACCACCACGACGGCGGCTGGTCCGCCGGGTCGGGGAGCTGGTACCAGCGGGAGGTGTAGGTGACCTTGGCGTCGAGGGTCTTCTCGGGGACGGCGGGCCACCCGGCCGCCGCGAGCCAGTCGGCGACGGAGGAGCCGCGGCCGAGGGCGTCGACGACGAGGTCGGCGTCGAGGACGACGGCGTCGCCGTCCGGGCCGGTGTACTCCACGCCCCTCACGCGTCCGTCCGGGGTCCCGCCGCCGGTGGTGACCAGCCCGGTCACGGCCGCACCCTCGCGGATCTCGACGGTGGGCAGCTCGCGGACCTTGTCCCGCAGGACGCGCTCGACGAGCACGCGCGAGGAGTAGAGCATCGTCATGGTGCTGGCCTTGCGGGGCGCCCAGCCGTCCTTCTCGCCGTAGGCCGCGGACATGGACGGCATGAGCAGCAGGCCGCCGGCCTCGACGAGCGCGTCCTCGAAGCCGGGGAAGATCGTGCCCATCGCGCGGCGGCCCGCGTTGAGGACGAAGTGCGGGTGCTTGCTCTGCGGGACGCCGCGCCGGTGCTCGGCGCCCGGCGGCAGCTCGTCGCGCTCGAGCACGATCACCCGGTCGAAGTGCGGGGCGAGCACGCCCGCCGAACACAGTCCCGCCACGCTCCCGCCGAGGACCACCGCGGTGGCCCCGTGCCTCGTGTTGTTCCCGTCAGCCATAACCGTCCTTCATTCATACAATGATCGTCTGAATGTATGATTGGATGCGGCGGCTGTCAACGGGTCCGCGGAGACCGATCGCTAGCCTGGGGCGTGTGAGTCTCACCGTCGCCACCGTCAACGTCAACGGCATCCGCGCCGCCGTCAAGCAGCGCTCGGAGCACAATCTCGGCTTCCTGCCCTGGCTGGAGGGCAGCGGGGCCGACATCGTGGCCCTCCAGGAGGTGCGGGCCGACGAGGAGCAGACGCGCAAGGCGCTCGCCCCGGCACTGGACGACGGGTGGCACCTGATCGGCTCGTCGTCGTCGCTCAAGGGCCGCGCCGGCGTGGCACTCCTCTCCCGCAGGGAGCCGGCCGACGTGTGCATCGGCCACGGCGACCCGGAGTTCGACGAGTCCGGGCGCTACATCGAAGCCGTCTACCCGGGCGCCGTGGACGGCGAGACCGTGACCGTGGCCAGCCTCTACCTCCCCTCGGGGTCCTTCGGCACCCCCAAGCAGGACGAGAAGGACCGCTTCCTCGCCTCCTTCCGCGAGTTCCTTGCCGAGCGCGCGCGGACCGTGGGCGGCCGCGATGGCCACGAGATGATCGTGTGCGGCGACTGGAACATCGCCCACCGCGAGGAGGACCTCAAGAACCACAAGAACAACCACAAGTCCTCCGGCTTCCTGCCCCACGAGCGCGAGTGGATGACCGGCGTCTTCGCCGACGGCTCTGGCTGGACCGACGTGGTCCGCCACCGCCGGCCCGACGAGGTGGGCCCGTACTCGTGGTGGTCGCAGCGCGGCAAGGCCTTCGACAACGACGCGGGGTGGCGCATCGACTACCACGTCGTCACCGACGGGCTCGTCGACCGGGCCGTCGCCGACCGCGTGGACCGGGCGAGCGCCTACGACATGCGCTGGTCGGACCACGCCCCCGTCGTCGTCACCTACGAGTGAGAGAATCCAACCCGTGAACCAGCCCGCCCCCGCGACCCCCGCCAAGCGCCAGCGCGTCCTCTCCGGCATCCAGCCCACCGCCGACTCCTACCACCTCGGCAACTACCTCGGCGCCGTGCGCCAGTGGGTCGAGCTGCAGGAGGACTACGACGCCTACTACTTCATCCCCGACCTGCACGCCATCACCGTGCGGCAGGACCCCAAGGAGCTGCGTGAGCGCGTCTTCCGTGGCTGCGCGCAGCTGCTCGCGCTGGGCGTGGACCCGCAGCGCTCGGTGCTCTTCGTCCAGTCCCACGTCCCCGAGCACGCCGAGCTCGCGTGGGTGCTGGGCTGCCTCACCGGCTACGGCGAGGCCGCGCGGATGACCCAGTTCAAGGACAAGTCGTCCAGGCAGGGCACGGACAACACCACCGTCGGCCTGTTCACCTACCCGGTCCTCATGGCCGCCGACATCCTGCTCTACCGCCCGCACCTCGTGCCCGTGGGCGAGGACCAGCGCCAGCACCTCGAGCTGACCCGCGACCTCGCGATGCGGTTCAACTCCCGCTACAAGAAGACCTTCGTGGTGCCCGAGGGCAAGATCCTCGAGGGCTCGGCCAAGATCTACGACCTGCAGGACCCCACGGCCAAGATGAGCAAGTCGGGCCAGAACCCCAAGGGGATCGTCAACCTCCTCGACGACCCCAAGGTCTCCGCCAAGCGCATCCGCAGCGCCGTCACCGACTCCGGCGGCGACATCCGCTACGACCGCGAGATGAAGCCCGGGGTGTCCAACCTGCTCGTCATCCAGTCCGCGTTCACCGGCCGCCCGGTCGCCGACATCGTGGCCGACTACCAGGCCGCCGGCGCGCAGTACGGGGCGCTCAAGACCGACACCGCCGACGCGCTCGAGGCTTTTGTCACCCCGCTGCGCGGGCGCTTCGACGAGTACATGTCCGACCGCGCCGAGCTCGAGCGCGTGCTGGCCGACGGCGCCGAGCGCGCCCGCGCCGTGGCCGGCCCGGTGCTCTCGCAGGTCTACGAGGCCGTCGGCTTCACCGCGCCCCGCCGGGGCTGAGCGCCCCGGCCCGGCTACCGGGCGTGCTCGGCGAGGTCCATGCAATCGATGCCGAGGTCGTCGGTCGGCCGCGGGCTGTAGGTCCCCCGGGTGGTGTCGCCGACCTGGTCGAACATCGCCGGGCCGCTGGTGAAGGCGTACCTGGTCACGAGGATCTCGCCCCCGCCCGGGTTCGCGTGGATGCTCTCCAGGCCGGCCTCCGGATCGCCGGTGCACCGGAACCCCGGATGAGCGGTGTAGTGGTGGTGCGCCCAGTTGTTCCCACCGTTGTACATCCCCGCCGTGGGGCTGGCCACGGGAACGAGATCCGTCCCCGAGAAGTGGAAGACCCGGAACTCGTTGTGACCGTCCGACTCGTGCGACCAGACGACCAGTTTCGGTGAGCCGTCCCCGGCAAGGTCGTAGGCGCCGTGGAACGCAGCGTGCAGCACCTCGTCGAGGGCCCCCGCCCGCGGCCCGAGAGGGGGGTTGCCGGGTGGCTGCGGCTGCAGTCGTCCACCGATCCACTCGCCGTCGACCACCGTGGAGATCCGTAACTCCGGTCCGCCCTCGGCGCTGAGGGCGATGGGCTCGGCGGTGCCGTCACCGTCGAGATCCACCCAGCCGACGGTCTCGCAGGCGTTCCGGTAGGACGTGTCGGTCCACGTCGGGTCGCACGGATCATCCTCGCCCCGCGGCAGGGCGGAGGCGGACTCCTGCGACGCGTCGCCGGCGTACTCGTCGCCGGGGTCATCGCCGGGATCGGCGTCGGCCGGCTCCATCGGCTTCCCGGGGGTCGTGGTCGCCACCACGGTCTCGGGGCCGTCGGCGGAGGGGTCGGCCGAGCAGGCGGTCAGGAGCAGCGGTAGCGCCGCCAGGGCGGCGAGGGCAGCACGTGTGCGACGGCCCCTCATGTGCTGGACTCGATCATCATCGGACCCCCTGGACATCGGAGTATGGTGATTTGTTCACCATAGGGCGTCCGCACGGGTCGGACAGGGCTCCCGGCGTTCCGGGCGGATCAGGCCTCGCGGGTGCCCTGCTGGAACGCCTGGCGCCAGTCGCCGCCCGAGCGGACCCACACCGAGCTGCGCAGGACCGTTCCGTCGACGCCGGGCCCGCGCCACAGCAGCAGCACGGCGTCGGCGGTGAGTTCGCGGGCCTCGATCAAGTCGAAGCCGGCCTTCTCCGGAGCCGCACCTTCAGCCGCCGCGAGCCGGTCGGCGAGCGACCACACCTCGCCCCGCGAGCACACGTGGCGCCACTCGGGATGCAGGAGGGACTCGAGCGCCGCGCGGTCGGTGCGGACGGCGTCGGTGAGCAGGGAACGCTCGAGGTCGACGACGAGGTCCACGGACGCCCGGGCCACCTCGTCGTCGTCCATCGAGAACAGATCCGGCTCCGTGGAGGGGGTAGCCGCCGCGGGGCGCGCCGAACCGTCGGCGGTCGGGGGAGCGGTCGGGTCCTCGCCCGCGCCCACGGCCGTCGCGCCGGGGAAGCCGGGGCCGGGCCGCGGGGCGCCCTTCGAGGCATGCGCCTGGGCGGCGCCGTTGGCCAGGGCGTCGGCCTTCTCGTTGAGCTCGTGGCCGGCGTGGCCCTTGACCCACTCGAAGGTGACGCTGCGGCCGCGCATCGCCTCGTCGAGGGCCTTCATGATCTCCACGTTGAGCACGGGCTTGCCGTCGCGCTTCTTCCAGCCCTTGCGCTTCCAGCCCGGCATCCATGTGGTGATCGAGTTGATCACGTACTGGGAGTCGCACAGCACGTGCAGCGGCTCGTCCGAGTGCGCGGTCTGGCGCAGCAGGTCGAGCACGGCGGTGAGCTCGCCCTGGTTGTTGGTGCCCCGCGACCATCCGCCGCAGCGCCAACGGTCGGCGTCGATGTACCAGGCCCAGCCGGCGGGGCCGGGGTTGCCGAGGGCGGATCCGTCTGCGGCGGCGATGATCGTCACGGGGACAGATCCTGCCATCAGCGGGCGTCCGGGTGATCCTCCGGTCCGCCGTCGGGCTCGGGAAGGGCGTCGTCGCCGGCGGGGCGCGCCTCGAGGTCGGGATCGTCGGCGGCGGGCTCCCCGCTCGTCACGGCCTGGTCGCGCTTCGCCGCCCGCGCGGCCTCCTGCATCTCGATGCCGTCGCTCACGAAGTCGCCGACCTCGCGGGCGATGGCGCCGATCGCGTCGGTGATGATCACCGCGACGCGCCCGACCAGCGCGGCGCCTGACTGCACGCCCTCCTGGATCTGGTCCTTGCGGCGTTCGAACTCGCTCATGGCTTCCCCCTTCGGAACCGTCGGTTCAGACGGTACCCGGCTCAGGCGGCCGCGGTCTCCCGGCGCCGCTCGATGATCACCGCCGGGGCGTCGTCCTCCGTGGGCGGCAGCGGCAGCGCGAGGCGGAACATCTTGACCCACACCGACGCGACCTGCTTCCACAGCGGGCCGGTCGTGTACGGCAGCCCGTAGCGCTCGCAGATGTCGCGCACCTCCTCGGCGATCTCCGGGTACCGGTGCGCGGGCAGGTCGGGGAAGAGGTGGTGCTCGATCTGGTGCGAGAGATTGCCGGTGGCCAGGTGCATGAGCGGGCCGCCGGAGATGTTGGCCGAGCCGAGCATCTGCCGCACGTACCACTCGCCGCGGGTCTCCTCGGCGGTCTCCTCCTGCGTGAACACCTGCGCCCCGGAGGGGAAGTGCCCGCAGAAGATCACCGAGAACGCCCACACGTTGCGCACGAGGTTGGCGGTGGCGTTGCCGGCCAGCGTGAGCGGGAACAGCGGCCCGGTGAGCGCCGGGTGCACGATGTAGTCCTTGGTCACCTGGCGGCGGACCTTGTGCCACCAGCCGGTGAGGATCCGCTTGACCTCGGGCCACTTCTTCTTGCCGGTGATCACGCGCTCGTACTCGATGTCGTGCGCCATCACGCCCCACTGGAACAGGACCATCAGCCAGAAGGCGTACACCGGGTTGCCCAGGCGCAGCGGGTTCCACGGCTGCTCGTACTCCATGCGCAGGATGCCGTAGCCGATGTCCCGGTCCATGTCGAGGATGTTGGTGTACGTGTGGTGCATGTAGTTGTGCGAGTGCCGCCACTGGTCGGACGGGCACACGTTGTCCCACTCGAAGCTCGACGAGTGCAGCATGTCGTCGCGCATCCAGTCGTACTGGCCGTGCATGACGTTGTGGCCGATCTCCATGTTGTCGAGGATCTTGGACACGCTCAGCGCGGCGGTTCCGGCGATCCACGCGGGCGGCAGGAAGCCCACGAACATCAGGGCCCGGCCGGCCAGCTCGAGCCGGCGCTGGGTACGCACGACGCCGAGGATGTAGTCGCGGTCGGCGGTGCCGAGGTCGGCCACCACGCGGTCGCGGATCGCGTCGAGCTCGCGACCGATCGCCTCGACGGACTCGGCGGACAGGACCACCGGCTCGCGGGTGGCGGCGGGCGTGGCGGTGCGGGTGGTGGGGAGATTCTGGGTGAGGGTCATGACGGACTCCTTGACGTGTGTAGTGGGTGGGGTCAGAGTTCGATCTCGACGTCGCCGACGGGCGCGGAGACGCAGATCTGGACGCGGCAGCCGGGTTCGGCGTCGACCTCGCCGGTGCGCAGGTCGCGCGTGGCGCCGGAGACGCGGACGGCGGTGCAGGTGTGGCAGATGCCCATCCGGCAGCCGTGGGCGGGGGACAGGCCGGCGGCCTCGGCCCCCTCGAGGAGCGTGGTGCCCGCGTTGTGCGCGGTCACACCGCTGGCCAGGTGGGTGACGGTGCCGCCGTCGCCGTCCGGCACAGTGCCGGTGCCGGCGGAGAACCGCTCGCGGTGCACGTCGGCGTAGCGCTCGGCGCCGAGGGCCGATTCGAGCCCGACGGCGAGGCCCTCCGGTCCGCACAGGTAGATCTGTGCCCCGGAGTGCCAGGGCGCCACCTGCTCGAGGTGCTCGCGGGTGAGGTGGCCCTCCTCGGCGGTTCCGATCACGCGCAGCGCCACGCCGGCCGGCGCGAGCTCACGCAGGCGGTCCGCGAAGGGGACGTCGGCGCCGCTACGGGCGTAGTGGAGCCAGGCGACGCGGCCGGGCCCGCCCGGCCCACAGTGGCCCTCGCCGGCGAGCGTCGAGGCGATGGCGAGCATCGGGGTGATCCCGCTGCCGCCGCTGACGAGCAGGACGTCCGCCGGCCGCGCGTCCGGCAGGGCGATCTCGCCGACCGGCGCGCCCAGGAGCAGGCGCATCCCGGGGCTGGCGGAGTGCCACAGGAACTCCGAGACCGCGCCGCCGGGGTGGCGGCGCACGGCGATCGTGGCCAGTCCGTCGGCCCGGGACGCGGCGTCGACGGGGGAGTAGTGACGGCGATGGACCACGCCGTCGATCACCACGCCGATCCCGAGCGCGCCGCCCGGGGCGGGGCGCTCGACGCCGTCGGGCAGGCGCAGGGTGAGGACGGTGACGTCGGCGACGGGCCGGTCCACGGCCACGACGGTGGCACCGGTGGGGTCGTCGGGGAGGGTCACGCCGAGCGAGCGTGCGTAGTGCTCGGGGGCGTGCGGGGTGAGCAGGGTTCGGGTGAGTCCGCGCGAGAAGAGGCGGCTCAGGGACGGTGCGGTCATGATGGACCTCCGTGTGGAGTGTGGGTCGGCGTGGCCCTTCCGCTGCGGCGTGCGGCTCGCCCGGGTGGCTCGTCCGGGCGGCGCGTCCGTCCGGGGGCCACCGGACGAGTTTGAGTGTACAGATGTTCTCCCAAATAGCCAGAGCGGATCTCTCCCGGGCGCGTCAAGGGGGGCGCTTCCGCGTCTCGACGTGCACATATGGTGCGAATCGACTACGGTGTGAGCCGTGACATCAGCGGGGAGTCGGGCCGAACAGAAGCGGCACACGCGTTCACTGATCGTGGCCGCCGGCCGCGAGGCGGTGGCGGCGCGCGGCTTCGCCGGGCTCGTGGTCCGCGAGATCGCACGCGAGGCCGGGATCGTCCCCACGGCCTTCTACCGCCACTTCGACTCGCTCGACGCCCTGGCCACCGAACTCGCCGCGGGCTCGGCCGCCGAACTGGCCCGGCTCGTGGACACGCTCGTCGGCGCCCCCGCGGCGGACCCGCCCGCGGACTGGCCGCCCCTCGTCGCCGACGCGGCCGCCGCCGCACCGCAG
>DUTZ01000419.1 GCA_012841845.1 Actinomycetales bacterium
CGTCACCCTCGAACCCTGCGCCCACACCGGCCGCACCGGCCCCTGCACGCAGCGGATCCTCGACGCCGGGGTGGCCCGGGTGGTCTACGGCGTCACCGACCCCAACCCGGTCGCGGCCGGGGGAGCGGAGGTGCTCCGTGATCGGGGGGTCGACGTGCGGCAGGACGAGGTCACCCTCGGAGTCCTGGCGAGCAACGAGGCACTGCGCGCATGGATGCACCGGCAGGAGAGCGGTCGCCCCCTCGTCACGTGGAAGTACGCGGCGAGCCTCGACGGGTTCGTCGCGGCCTCCGACGGGACCTCGCAGTGGATCACCGGCGAGGCAGCGCGCGAGCACGCCCACGAACAGCGGGAGCTCGCGGACGCGATCATCGTGGGCACCGGAACCCTGGCCGCCGACGACCCGACGCTCTCCGCCCGATACGCGGACGGGTCGCCGCGCCCCCGGAGCCCGCTCGCCTGCGTGATGGGGCTGCGCGAGGTGCCGCCGGATGCCGCGATCCGCACCTCGCCCGGCGGATTCCGCCACCTGCCCACGCGCGACCCGCGCGAGTCGCTCGCGATGCTGCCGGACGCCCTGCACGTGATCGTGGAGGGCGGGCCCACGGTGGCGGGAGCGTTCCTCGCGGCCGGGCTCATCGACCGGATCGACGCGTACATCGCCCCGATCGTGCTCGGCGGAGGCCGGTCGGTCGTCGAGGGCGCCGACGTGGGGACACTCGCCGCCGCCCACCGGTACGAGGTCGAGTACAACGAGTACCTCGGGCAGGACATCTGGATCCGTCTCGTCCCGCCCCGCGAGGGCGAGCCGGAGTACGCCTGGAGCATGTACCCGCGGGGGCAGGACCAGTCGGACGACACGGTCCCACCGCACGAGAACTAAAAGGAGTACCCATGTTCACCGGAATCGTCGAGGAGCTCGGCACCCTGGAGGCCGTGGAGACGCTCGGGGACTCCGCGCGGCTGCGGATACGCGGGCCCCTGGTCACCTCGGACGCCGGCCACGGCGACTCGATCGCCGTCAACGGCGTGTGCCTCACGGTCACGGAGTTCACGCCTGGGGAGACCTTCGCCGCGGACGTCATGGCCGAGACCCTGGACCGCACCGCGCTCGGGGACCTGGAGTCCGGCGACCCGGTCAACCTCGAGCGGGCGATGCGGGCCGACGCGCGGTTCGGCGGGCACATCGTCCAGGGCCACGTCGACGGCACCGCCGCGCTGATCAGCCGCACCGAGCACGAGCACTGGCACGTCGTCCGCTTCTCGCTGCCGGCCGACCTGGCGCGGTACGTCGTGGAGAAGGGCTCGATCACCGTCTCCGGCACCTCGCTCACGGTCTCCGCGGTGAGCGGACCGGGCGAGGCGGAGCCGTGGTTCGAGGTCTCGCTCATCCCCACGACCCTCGAGGCCACCGTGCTCGGGGCCCTGGGCCCCGGGGATCGGGTGAACCTTGAGGTGGATGTGCTGGCCAAGTACGTCGAGCGGCTGCTCGCCGCCGGCGGGGGTGCGACCGACTGACGGGTCGCCGGGACGGATGCGCCATACTTGAGGTCGTGCCCGCGGCCGGAGCCCGGGCCGACCAGACCTAGGAGAACCCGTACCAGTGACCACCTTCGACGGCATCGACCGCGCCATCGCCGACATCGCGGCGGGACGGGCGGTGGTCGTGGTCGACAGCGAGGACCGCGAGAACGAGGGCGACCTGATCTTCGCCGCCGAACTCGCCACCCCCGAGCTCATGGGCTTCCTGGTCCGGTACTCCTCCGGCTACGTGTGCGTGTCCCTGGAGGCCGAGGACTGCGTCCGGCTGGACCTACCGCCCATGCGGGCGATCAACGAGGACCGCCACGACACCGCCTACACCGTGACCGTGGACGCCCGCACCGGCGTCACCACGGGCATCTCGGCCGCCGACCGCGCCCGCACCGCCCGCCTGCTCGCCTCGGCGGACACGGTGCCCGGCGACTTCACCCGCCCCGGCCACGTGGTCCCGCTCCGGGCTCGTCCCGGCGGCGTGCTCACCCGACCCGGGCACACCGAGGCCGCCGTCGACCTCGCCCGCCTCGCCGGCCTGCGCCCGGCCGGCGTGATCTGCGAGATCGTCTCCGAGGACGACCCCACGACCATGGCCCGCACCCCCGAGCTCCGGCGGTTCGCCGACGAGCACGGCCTGGCGATGGTCACCATCGAGGCCCTGCAGACCTGGATCCGCACCCACGAGGTCCAGGTGGTCCACGAGGCCGCGGCCCGGATCCCCACCACCGCCGGGACGCTCACCGCCCACGGCTACCGGGACATGGTCCAGGGGGTCGAACACGTCGCGATGGTCGCCGGCGACGTCTCGGGTGACGAGCCCGTGCCGGTGCGCATCCACTCCGAGTGCCTCACCGGCGACGTGTTCCACTCGCTGCGCTGCGACTGCGGCCCGCAGCTCGACGCCGCCGTGGAGGCCGTGTCCGCGGCGGGCCGCGGCGTGGTCCTCTACATGCGTGGACACGAGGGCCGGGGCATCGGCCTGGTCCAGAAGCTGCGGGCCTACCAGCTCCAGGACGAGGGGCGCGACACGGTCGATGCCAACCTCGACCTGGGCCTGCCCGCGGACGCGCGCGACTTCAGCCTGGCCGCCCAGATGCTGCGCGACCTCGGGGTCTCCCGGGTCCGGATCATGACCAACAACCCGGCCAAGGCGGACGCCCTGCGGGCCGGCGGCGTCGAGGTGGTCGAGCGGGTGCCCATGCCCACGGCCGTCACCCCCGAGAACGTGCGCTACCTGCGCACCAAGCGGGACCGCATGGGACACCTGCTGGAGGGCCTGGACGACACACCTGACGAGGAGGATCCCCGATGAGCGGAAGCGGTAGGCCCGAGCTCGTGGTGCCCGACGCGCGCGGACTCCGCCTGGGCGTGGTGGCCTCGACGTGGCACGAGGAGATCTGCACCCAGCTCCTCGACCGCGCCCTCGCCGTCGGGAACGAGGCCGGCGCCGAGGTCACCGTCGCCCGCGTGACGGGCGCCGTGGAGCTGCCCGTGGTGGCGCAGGAACTCGCCCGCACCCACGACGCCGTGGTGGCGCTGGGCGTCGTGATCCGCGGGGCCACCCCGCACTTCGACTACGTGTGCCGGTCGGTGACCGACGGGCTCACCCGGATCGCGCTGGACGAGGCCACCCCGGTCGCCCACGGCGTGCTCACCACGGAGAACGAGGAGCAGGCCCGCGACCGCGACGGCCACGAGGGCGCCGCCGAGGACAAGGGCGGGGAGGCCGTGGCGGCCGTCCTGGGCGCGGCCGTCACCCTGCGCGACCTGAGGGCCGGCCGATGAGCGGGGCCTGGGACTTCGAACACCGACCCCGCCGGCTCCGGCAGGCCGCGGTCGTCCTGGCGGCCCTCACCGTGCTCGTCCACGTGGTGTGGGCGATCATCCTCGTCCGCGGCGACACGGGCGTGACCATCGGCACGGCCGACCAGCTCGCCTTTGTGATGGTGGGGTTCATCTTCGCCGGCGTGTTCCTGCTGCCCCTGCGGATCCGCGTCCGCGTGGGCGAGGCCGGCGTCGAGCTGAGCGGGCCGGTCCGCACCCGCCTGTGGGGCTGGGACGACGTGGTGGGCGTGACGTTCCCCCGGTCCAGCCAGTGGCCGCGGCTCGAACTCCCGGCGTACGAGCACATGGGGATCCTCGCCATCCAGGCGACCGACGGCCAGCTCGCCGTCGAGGCGATGGGCGGCATGCGCGAGGCGATCCGCCGCCACAAGCCGTCGGCCGCGGAACCCGAGACCGTCGCCGACCGCTGATCCGCCGTGGCCGATCCGCGCACGTACCGGCCGGCCCCGGGCTCGATCCCCACCGAGCCCGGCGTCTACCGCTTCCGTGACGAGCACGGGCGCGTCATCTACGTGGGCAAGGCCAAGAACCTCCGCAGCCGCCTCGGCTCCTACTTCGCCGACCTCACCCTCCTGCACCCCCGCACCAGGCAGATGGTCACCGCCGCGGCCGGCGTGCAGTGGACCGTCGTGTCCACGGAGGTCGAGGCCCTCCAGCTCGAGTACACGTGGATCAAGAAGTACGACCCGCGGTTCAACGTCCGGTACCGCGACGACAAGACCTACCCGCTGCTCGCGGTGACCGTGGGCGAGGAGATCCCCCGCGCCTTCGTCTACCGGGGCCCCCGCCGACCCGGGACCCGCTACTTCGGCCCGTACTCCCACGCGTGGGCGATCCGCGACACGCTCGACACCCTGCAGCGGGTGTTCCCCGTCCGGTCGTGCTCGGCGGGCGTGTACAAACGCCAGGCCCAGCTCGGTCGCCCCTGCCTGCTCGGCTACATCGACAAGTGCGCGGCCCCGTGCATCGGTCGGGTCACCCCCGCAGAGCACCGGGTGATCGTGGACGAGCTGTGCGACTTCCTCGCCGGCCGCACGGACGCGATCATGCGGCGCATCGAGAAGCGGATGCTCGAGGCGTCGGAGGAGCTGGACTTCGAGCGCGCCGCGCGGCTGCGCGACGACCTCGGGGCGATGCGCCGGGCCATGGAGAAGCAGGCGGTGGTGCTGGGCGACGGCACCGACGCCGACGTGGTGGGCGTCGAGGCCGACGAGCTCGAGGTGTCCGTCCAGGTGTTCCACGTGCGCGGCGGCCGCATCCGCGGCCAACGCGGCTGGGTGGTGGAGCACGACCACGGCGTGGGCCCCGACGGGCGGTTCGACGCGACGCTCGCGGTGCCCGGGGTGGTCTCGGACTACCTGGCCCAGTTCTACGGCGGCGAGGCCGAGCTCGCCGAGGCCGGGGGCGAGGGCGCCGGAGGACTGGCCGCCGCCGTCCCGCGCGAGGTGCTCGTGCCCGCGCTGCCGGAGGACTCCGACGAGCTCGCCGACTGGCTCTCCGGCCTGCGCGGCTCCCGCGTCTCGCTGCGGGTGCCGCGGCGCGGCGACAAGCGCTCGCTCGCCGAGACCGTGCACCGCAACGCCGTGGAGGCGCTCACCCAGCACAAACTGCGGCGCAGCGGGGACCTCACCGCGCGCTCGGCGGCGCTGCAGGAGATCCAGGAGACGCTCGAGTTGGAGACCGCGCCCCTGCGCATCGAGTGCGTGGACATCTCGCACATCCAGGGCACGGACGTCATGGCCTCGCTCGTGGTGTTCGAGGACGGCATCCCCCGCAAGAGCGACTACCGCCTCTACCGGATCCGCGAGGCCGCCGGCGACGGACACTCCGACGACGTGGCGAGCATCGCCGAGGTCACCCGCCGGCGCTTCCGGCGGCACCACGAGGACCCCGCCCTGACGCCGGACGACGCGGACGGCCCGGTCGACGACGAGGCGGGCGCCGGCGAC
>DUTZ01000420.1 GCA_012841845.1 Actinomycetales bacterium
GGCAATATACTTATACCGACGATAAAATAAGAGGTTTCAAGCAAACCCACCAGCCAAGTCCATGGATGAACGATTATGGTCAGTTCTCTATACTCCCTATGACCGATAACGTTGTTTTTGATGAAAATGAACGTGCAAGTTGGTTTTCTCATAAAGCTGAGGTTGCAAAACCTAACTATTACAGTGTATACTTAGCGGATTATAATGTAATTACAGAAATTACTCCAACTGACAGAGCTGCTATCTTTCGCTTTACTTTCCCCGAAACTGACAAATCTTATGTGTTGGTTGATGCATTCGACAATGGTTCATCTATTGAGATAGTTCCAGAAAAGAATGCCATTATTGGTTATACCACTAGAAATAGTGGCGGAGTGCCCGATAACTTCAAAAACTACTTTGTAGTTGTTTTTGATAAACCCTTTAGCTATACAAGTACAGTAACAAATGGAGAAATTAATGAAAACGTTTTACTTGCTCAAGAAAATCATGTAGGTGGTATTATTGGCTTTGCTACACAAAAAGATGAGCAAGTAGTTGCTCGTGTTGCTTCATCGTTTATTAGTTACGAACAAGCTTGGCAGAACTTTAAAGAGGTTGAAGATAAAGATTTTGAAACCATTAAAAACGAAGGTCGCGACCAATGGAATGATGTATTAGGAAGAATAAAAGTTGAAGAGATCGAGCACCCACGGCGTGCCGGCGGTCCCGGCGGCGGCGACGGCGGCGTGCATGCCCTCGACCTGCTCGGCGGTGGGGTTGCCCACGTTGACCAGCACCCCGGAGGCCACGGCGGCGAACTCGCCGGCCTCGTCGGGGTGGTCGATCATCGCGGGCGCCGCGCCGGCGGCGAGCAGCACGTCGGCCGTGATCTCGCGCACCACGCTGTTGGTGAGGCAGTGCACGAGCGGGGTGGACTCGCGGACCAGGGCGACGAGGTGGGCGACGGGAAGTGTGCTCATGCCCCCAGTGTGCCCGCCCGCACGGAATACCCTCGGGCGGTCGGAGGTTGACACGGGCATGACCTCCTCCGCCCCGAACGCCCCGCTGCCGCTGTCCGTGATCGACTTCGCCACCGTCCGCCCCGGCCAGGCCGTGGGGGAGGCGCTGCAGGACTCGGTGGCGCTCGCGCAGAAGGCGGAGGAGCTGGGCTACGAGCGGGTCTGGTACTCCGAGCACCACAACATGGGCTCGATCGCCTCGAGCGCGCCGGCGGTGCTCATCGCGCACATCGCCTCGCAGACCTCGACCATCCGCCTCGGTTCCGGCGGGGTGATGCTGCCCAACCACTCGCCGATCGTCATCGCCGAGCAGTTCGGCACCCTCGCCGAGCTCCACCCCGGCCGCATCGACCTGGGCCTGGGCCGCGCGCCCGGCACCGACCCGCAGACGCTCGTGGCGCTGCGCCGCGAGCCGTCGGCCGCCGAGCGGTTCCCCAACGACGTGCGCGAACTGCAGGCCTTCCTCGGCAGCGACCCCTCCGACCTCGCGCGCACCCGCGGCATCACGGCCACGCCCGGCCGGGGCACCGAGATCCCGCTGTACATCCTCGGCTCGTCGCTCTTCGGCGCCCAGCTCGCCGCCGCGTTCGGCCTGCCGTACGCCTTCGCCTCGCACTTCGCGCCCGACGCGCTCGAGCAGGCCGTGGCGGTGTACCGGGAGCGGTTCGAGCCCAGCGCCCAGCTCGCCGAGCCGTACGTGATCGCCGCGGTGAACGTGGTGGGTGACGACGACGTGGCCCGCGCCGAGGAGACCCTGCACTGGTACCGGCGCCAGCGCGTCAAGCTCATGGCGGGGCGGGGCCGCACCCTGTCCGACGACGAGGTGGACATGGTCATGGAGTCCCCGGCGGGTCGCCAGATCCTCCACATGATCACCTACACGGCCGTCGGCGACGGGCCCGCGGTCAAGGACTATCTCGAGGGCTTCGCGCGGACGGCCGACGCCGACGAGCTGATGGTGGCCCCGGTCGGCTCCTCGCGCGAACGCGTGCACGGCTCGCTCGAGGTCCTGCGCGCGGCCTGGGGACGCTGACCTCGTCGTCGTCACCCTCCACCCCACCTGGACGTTTGACCAGGATTCCGGTGCCGTTCATCACGTTTTAGCCGGTAAACAGGGTTCTCCGGTAGTTCCGGGGGCCCGGGGCGTCCTACTCTGGACGCCATGGCCATTACCGATGTCCGCGAATACGCGCACCTGTCGCCCGAGCAGATCGAGGAGCTCGGGCGCGAGCTCGACGCGATCCGCGCCGACGTCGTGGCCGACCTCGGTGAGCGCGACCACCGCTACATCCATAGAGTGATCCGCTTCCAGCGCGCCCTCGAGGTGGGGGCGCGCGCCGTCCTGCACGTGGGCGCCGCCAACCGCACCGCGTGGGTGCTCGGCGCCGGCGCGCTCGGCGTGGCCAAGATCCTCGAGAACATGGAACTCGGGCACAACGTGATGCACGGGCAGTGGGACTGGATGAACGACCCGGAGATCCACTCCACCACCTGGGAGTGGGACCTGGTCGGCAACTCCGCCGACTGGAAGCACACCCACAACCACCTGCACCACAAGTACACGAACATCGTGGGGATGGACGACGACGTGGGCTTCGGCGTCCTGCGCGTGACCCGCGACGTCGAATGGGAGCCGCGGTACGCCGCCAACCTGCTCGTCAACACCCTCCTCATGGCCGGCTTCGAGTGGGGGATCGGCCTGCAGCACGTGACCCTGCGCGCCGCGCTGCCCGGGTCCGACGCCACCGATGCCGAGCGGGCCACCGCGCGCGGGTTCCTCCGCAAGGCCGGCAGGCAGCTGTTCAAGGACTACGTGGCCTACCCCGCCATCGCCTGGTCCGACGGCCGCCGCGTCCTCACCGCCACGCTCACGGCCAACGTCATCCGCAACATCTGGACCAACGCCGTGATCTTCTGCGGCCACTTCCCCGACGGCGCCGAGCTGTTCTCCGTCCAGGACGTGGAGAACGAGACCCGCGCCGAGTGGTACCTGCGCCAGATGCTCGGCAGCGCCAACCTCGACGGCGGCCCCGCCATGGACCTGCTCTCCGGGAACCTCTCGTACCAGATCGAGCACCACATGTTCCCGGACCTGCCGTCCAACCGGTACGCCGAGGTCTCCCTGCGCGTCCGCGAGCTCTGCGCGCGCTACGACCTGCCGTACGTCTCCGGCCCGCTGTGGGCCCAGTACCTGCAGTCGTGGCGCACCATCGCCCGGCTCTCGCTGCCCGACCGCTTCCTGCGCCGCACCGCCGACGACGCCCCCGAGACCCGCAGCGAGCGGATGTTCGACGCCCTGCCCTCCCGCCGGACCGTCACCGGCCTGGGGGCCGCGCTCGCCGCC
>DUTZ01000421.1 GCA_012841845.1 Actinomycetales bacterium
GCCCGCCCCGGCCGCCGTGGACGCCGCGATCACGGCCATCCCGTCGGCGGCCGGGAGACCGGCGCGTGCGGAGGCCAGCAGATCGCCCAGCGGGGAACCCGCCGCGTCTCCGCCGTCGAGCATCTGCTCGAATCGGTCGCCCCCTCGGGGCGAGAACATGCCTCTCACGACTCTCCAGTGCCTAGCGTCAGAAAATTGTTACCCGTCGTGGGGACGATCACGTGGGACGTCCGTCCGTGCAGGTCAACGACACGACTGTGGGCTCTCATCGTCCCCTCCCCTCGTCGTCGAGCTGCTTCTCCAGCTTCTTGAGGCCGCGGTGACACGCGGTGCGGACGGCGCCCGGCTTCTTGCCCAACACGTCGGCGGTACTCACCGCGTCCAGGCCCACCACCGACCGCAGGAACACGGCCTCCGCCTGCTCCTTGGGCAGCGACGCGATCCGGGCGAGCGCCTCCGCGGTGCCCATGGCCTCCTCCACCGACGAGTAGGTGTCGGAGTCCGAGGCCAGGACCTCGGCGAACACCGCCGTGTCGGCCACCGCCTGCGGCCGCGACCTCGCCCGCCGGAAGTGGGTGAGCGCCCGGTTTCGGCCGATGCCCACCACCCACGCGCCGATCGTGTCCGCGCCGCCCACGTAGCGCGGCAGGCTCCGCATGACCTCCACCCAGGTGTCGGAGGAGACGTCCTCGGCGTCGCGCCCCACCATCAGCCCCAGGTAGCGGGTCAGGCGGGGGTTGAGCACCTCGAACAGGACGCCGATCGCCCGGGAGTCGCCGGCCACGGCGGCCGCGACCACCTCGTCCGTGAGCCCGGCGACGGGCCGGGGTCGCTCCTCGCCCCGCCGGTTCCGGGCGGCGTCGGGGTCCGCTGGAGACACGCGGACCCCCTTTGGCCGAGACGAACAGGACGACTATCAGGGATTCTACGGTCCGGGCCGGACACGGACACGGACACCCGATCACCACTGCGTACAGTGTCCGCCGTGGCCCGAATCCTGCTGCTGTGCTGGCGAGACAGCACCCACCCGCAGGGCGGCGGCAGCGAACGCTACCTCGAGCACGTCGCCGCCGGCCTCGCCGCCGCGGGCCACACGGTCGTGTACCGCACGTCCCGGTCCGCGGGCGCGGCCCGCACCGGGGTCGACGACGAGGGCGTGCGGTTCAGCCGCGGCGGCGGCCGCTTCACCGTCTATCCCCGCGCCCTGGCCGCGATGCTGTTGGGCCGGGTCGGCCTCGGGCCGCTCGGCGGCCTGCGCAGGCCCGACGTGGTCCTCGACACCCAGAACGGCGTGCCCTTCTTCTCCCGCCTCGCCACCCGCGCGCCCGTCGTGCTGCTGGTCCACCACATCCACCGCGAGCAATGGCCCGTCGCCGGTCGGCTGGTCGCGCGGATCGGCTGGTGGATCGAGTCGTGGCTCTCCCCGCGCCTGCACGCGCGGAGCCAGTACGTCACCGTGTCGCTGCCCTCGGCCGACGAGCTCGCCGGGCTCGGCGTGGACCCGGCGCGGATCGCGGTGGTGCGGGGCGGCCTGGACCCGCTGCCCGACGGCGTCGCCCCGGGCGGCCC
>DUTZ01000002.1 GCA_012841845.1 Actinomycetales bacterium
ACACCGGCCACACATACCGAACACACCCAACAGGACCCCTGGCCCTAGCACGCCAACACCTCACCGAAACAGCACTACAACGCTGGTTCACCACCCACTTCAACAACCACCACCCACCCGACGAACAACCGCCGCAAGACCAACCGCCGGACAGCTGAGGATCAGAAGGCGAAGACCTCGTCACCCGCGCGGAGCTGCTCGAAGAACTCCGAGGCGGCGTGGTGCCCGAGGTGGATGCAGCCGTGAGAGGGCTCCTCCAGCCGTCCCTCGTGGAAGGCCATACCGCTCACGGTGAAGTACGTCGAGAACGGCATCGGCGAGTCGAAGGGGATGCTGTGGTCGTGGCGCACGTGACGGAGCACCCGGTGCGATCCGAGCGCCGTCTCGTAGCCGGGCCGGCCGGTGGTGACGGGGACTGGGCCGTAGGTAACGCGGCCGCCCTCCTGCAGCCAGGCGGATTTTCCGCTCACGTCGATGCACGCGCGAGCCGAGGGCGGGCACGGCGTGTCGGCGGGCTCGGCGGCGTCGAGCGGTCCGCCCGGACCGTGGCCGAGGAGCGTCGCCTCGGTGGCGCGCCGGGCGTCGGCCGCGTCGCGCGGACCCTGCCCCAGGACGTCCCGCACCACGAGGTCCAGATTGGTGAGGTCCTCCGGCTGCTGCTGCTCCACGAGGAGCTCGCGGGCCACCGATCGCACGAACCTGTCGTCCACCACGACGGGGACCGGCGTCTCCTCGGCGGTCCCGGCGATCCCGGCGGGCGCGGCCTCGGCGACCACGCGCTCCTCGGCCTCCGCGGGAGCGGCGACCTCGTCGGACACGGAGAACGCCACACCCGCACCGAGGAGTGCCGAGATCCCGAGCACGGCGAGATGCCGGCGGTCGGGCACGGCTACGGAGACAGAACGACGGAGGGGCGTCGGGGGCATGACCCCACCATAGCCCGTGTGGCAGATGTGGCCAGTGTGACGCTCAGTCGCGCGGCAGCGGCTTGACCATCGGGAAGAGGATCGTCTCGCGGATCCCGAGCCCGGTGAGCGCCATGAGCAGGCGGTCGATGCCCATCCCGAGTCCCGTGGTGGGCGGCATGCCCTGCTCCATCGCGGAGAGGAAGTCCTCGTCGAGGACCATCGCCTCGTCGTCGCCGGCCGCGGCGAGGCGGGCCTGGTCCTCGAAGCGCTGGCGCTGGACCACCGGATCGACGAGCTCGGAGTAGCCGGTGGCCAACTCGAATCCACGGACGTAGAGGTCCCACTTCTCGGTGACGCCGCGGTCGGTGCGGTGGTCACGGGTGAGCGGAGAGGTCTCCACGGGGAAGTCGCGGACGAACACGGGCCCGTCGAGCTGGTCGCCGCACAGGTGCTCCCACAACTCCTCGACGAGCTTGCCGTGGAGCCAGCCCTTGCCCTCCGGCACCTCGAGGCCGACCTTCCCGGCCAGCTCGGTGAGCTCGTCGACGGTGGAGTCCACGGTGACCGTGTCGCCGCCGTCGGCGGCCAGCCCCGGGTGCTTGGCGGCGAGCGCGTCGTTGAGCGAGGGGTACATGCGCATCTCGCGCCACTGTCCGCCGAGGTCGTACGCGGTGCCGTCCGCCAGGGTCACGGTGGTGGAGCCGAAGACCTCCTCCGCGACCTCCTGGATGACCTCGCGGATCATCGTCGCGGAGGTGTCGTAGTCGCCGTACGCCTGGTACGTCTCGAGCATCGCGAACTCGGGGCTGTGCGAGGAGTCCACGCCCTCGTTGCGGAAGTTGCGGTTGATCTCGAAGACGCGCTCGAGGCCGCCCACCACGCAGCGCTTGAGGTACAGCTCGGGGGCGATGCGCAGGTAGAGGTCCAGGTCGAGGGCGTTGGAGTGGGTGACGAAGGGCCGGGCCGCGGCGCCGCCGTGGAGCGTCTGCAGCATGGGCGTCTCCACCTCGAGGAAGCCGCGCCGCTCGAGCGCGTGGCGCAGCGCGCGCACCACCTTGATCCGCAGCACCGCGTTGCGGCGGGCCTGTTCGCGCATCACCAGGTCGGTGTAGCGCTGGCGGACGCGGGTGTCCTCGCTCATCTCCTTGTGCGCGACCGGCAGCGGCCGCAGCGCCTTGGCGGCGAGCACCCACGAGTCGGCCATCACGGACAGCTCACCGCGCTTGGAGCGCACGACCCGGCCGGTGACGGAGACGTGGTCGCCGAGGTCCACGTCCTGCTTCCACGCCTCGAGCCGGTCCTCGCCGACGTTGGCCAGCGAGAGCATGGCCTGCAGCTGCGGCGCGAACGCGCTGGGCTCGCCCTCGGCCGCGGGGACGGAGAGGTCGGCGGCGGGGTCCACGCCGTCCTGGAGCCGGACGAAGCACAGCTTGCCGGTGTTCCGCACGAACAGGACGCGACCGGCGACGGACACCTCGACGTCGGTCTCCTCCCCCGGCTCGAGGTCGGCGAACCGCGGGTCGGCGACGATCTCGGCGAGCCCGTGCGTGCGCGGCACCTCGACCGGGTACGCCTGCCCGCCGGCGTCGAGCAGGCGCTGCCGCTTGTCGCGGCGGATGCGGAGCTGCTCGGGGGTGTCGTCGGCGGGGTCGACGGGGACGGTCTCGGGCGCGGAGGAGGTCGAGTCGGTCACGATTGCCCAGGATAGTCGGTGGTCAGTCCGACCCGCCCGGCACCATGTCGAGCACGTGGAGGTCCAGCCGGTCGGACAGCGCCTCGATCGCCGCGGCCGCGCGGACACTGTTGCCGTGGTCGTCGAGCCGCGGGGCGAAGGCGGCGATCCCGAAGCGCCCCGGCGCCACCGCGAACAGGCAGCCCGACACGCCGCTCTTGGCCGGCAGCCCCACCTGGTACACCCAGTCGCCGGCCGCGTCGTACATGCCGCAGGTGAACATCACGCTGTTGGCGTAGCGCACCGCCTTTCGGCCCAGCACCCGCTCCCCGGTCGCCGGGTGCCGGCCGGCGTCGGCGAGCACCGCCGCCATGAGCGCCAGGTCGCGCACGTCCACGCGGATCGCGCACTGCCGGCCGTAGCCGCGGACCACCTCGTGCGGGTCGTCGGCGAGCACCTGTTCCTCGGCGAGCAGGTGCGCCAGGGCGAGGTTGCGGTGCGCGTCGTCGGCCTCGGCGTCCGCGACCTCCTCGTCCACCTCGACGTCCCGCCCGACCAGCGTCGAGAACAACCGCCGGATCTTCTCGAAGCGGGTGCCCTCGTCGTCGTCGGCTTCTCCCACCAGGGAGTGGGCGACGAGCGCACCGGCGTTGATGAGCGCGTTGGCCGCGCGACCCGTGCCCGCCTCGAGGGAGATCTCGTTGAACGCCTCGCCGCTCGGCTCCACGCCGATCCGCTCCGCGACCTCGTCCACGCCCTTCTGGTCCAGCGCGAGGGCGTAGACGAAGGGCTTGGTGGCGGACTGGAGGCAGAAGTCGACGGCGTCGTCGCCGGCCGAGACCACAGTGCCGTCGAGGTGACAGACCGCGAGGGCCAACGGCTCGCCGTCGTCGTCCCCGCAGGCCTCTCGGAGGATCTCCTTGAGCAGGTCGTCCGTGATGTCGCTCATGCCACGACGGTAGCGGCGCCGGGACCGACCGGCAGCCGGACTCAGTGCGCGGAGATCGCCGACCGCTCGCGCACCAGGTGCTCGGCGTCGGTGAGCAGGCCGAGCGCCCCGGCGGCGCGGAGGGCGTCGTGCCCGCCGTCCACCGCACGGACGCCGACGACGCCCCGGGCCTGCAGCTCCCAGGCGAAGAGCTCGGCGTCGAGCCCGTCGTCGCTCACCAACACCACCTCGCGCCCCGCAGTGGCGGCCGCGAGCGGCGCCGACGAGTGGGGGTCCAGGAGGTCCACCACCGGCCGGGCCTCCACGGCCACGGCGCCGGGCAGGACTCCCTGGCGCTCGCGCTGGGCGCGGGACCGGATGTCGACGACGAGGGCGCCGGTCGCCACGGCCATTCGGTAGCCGGCGGCGTCGAGGATCGCGTCGGCGGAGGTGGCGAAGGCGGTGGTCATAGGACCGATGATAGACAGACCGGTCTATCTAGCGCAAGGGTGGCCGGCCGGAATAGTGGCACCCAGGCCGTTGTTGATGCATCATATAGCCACGTCCACCAGGGAGATCTCGCCATGACCACCACGCCGCGCGCCGACACCGCGCCCGCGCGCCAGCCCGCCGTCTTCGTGGGCCACGGCGCCCCCACCAACGCCCTCGAGGACAACCGCTGGACCCGCGAATGGGCCGCCCTCGGCGCCTCGCTCCCCGAACGCCCGCGGGCTGTGCTCGCCGTGTCCGCGCACTGGTACATCAACGCCACCGCCGTCACCGCCATGCACCGGCCGCGCACGATCCACGACTTCTACGGCTTCCCCCGCGAGCTCGCCGAGTTCGAATACCCCGCCCTCGGCGCCCCCGAGCTCGCGGCCGAGGTGGCCGAGGTCGTCAAACCCACCTGGGTGGGCGCCGACCTGGACTCGTGGGGCTTCGACCACGGCACCTGGTCCGTCCTCACCCACATCTTCCCCGACGCCGACGTGCCCGTCGCCCAACTCTCCGTGGACGCGAGCAAGCCCGCCGAGTACCACCACGAGCTGGGAACGAAGCTGGCCGCGCTCCGCGACTCCGGCGTGCTCGTGCTGGCCAGCGGCAACGTGGTGCACAACCTGCGCATGGTGAACCCGGCGGTCGGCGAGACCGGCGCCGACTGGGCCCACCGCTTCGACGACCACGCCGAGGGCCTCCTGGCCACGCGCCCCGAGGACGCGCCGGCGCTGCTCGAGCACCCCGACGCCGCGCGCGCCGTGCCCACCGCCGACCACTTCCTGCCCCTGCTCTACACCGCCGGCATGGCCGCGGCCTCCGGCGAGCGGCTCGAGTCGTTCACCAAGGACTACGTGTGGGACTCGCTGTCCATGACGAGCTACCGGGCGGCCTGAGGCGCCAGACGCCACTCAGGCGTTGCGCTCGAACACCAGCCGCAGGCCCTCGAGGGCCAGTTCGTGCTCGATGTCGGTGACGGTGCGCGACTCGGAGGCCACGACGTCCGCCCGCTTGCCGGTGAGCACGACGGACGCGTCGGCCAGGCCGTCGACCTCGGCGCGCAGCCGGTCGACCAGCGCGTCGATCTGGCCGGCGAAGCCGATGACGATCCCGGCCTGCAGCGCGGCCACGGTGTTCTTGCCCAGAGCCCCGCGCGGGCGGACGACCTCGATCTTGCGCAGCGCCGCGGCCCGCTCGGCCAGGGCGTCCACGGAGATGTCGATGCCCGGCGCGATGGCGCCGCCGAGGAGCTCGCCGCGCGCGGAGATCGCGTCGACGGTGGTGGCGGTGTCGACGTCGACGACGATGACGGCGCCGTCGAACAGCGCGTGGGCGGCCAGCGTGTTGACCACCCGGTCGGAGCCGACCTCGCGCGGGTTGTCCACGAGCAGCGGCACGCCGGTCTTGACTCCGGGCGCCACCACCACGGCGGGGACCTCCGGCCAGTAGTCGGCGGCCATGCGCCGGAGCTCGCCGGTCACGGACGGCACCACGGACATCGCGGCGATGCCGGTGAGCCGCTGCGCGCAGTCCCCCAGCAGGCCGCGGATCGTCAGGGCCAGCTCGTCGGAGGTCACCGCGGGCGAGGTACACACGCTCCAGGTCCGCTCGAGCGGGCCGTCGTCGGCCGGGAAGACGCCGAGCCGGATGTGGGTGTTGCCGACGTCGACGGTGAGGAGCACGGGTCCGGGCCTTGTCTCTGGGCGGCGGGTCAGACGCCGGCCGGCTCGGGCACGCGCGGGTTCTTGAGCCCGGAGCCCTCGGGCACGTTCGCCGGGTCGGTGCCGAGCGTGACCTGCCGGTTCTGCTCGTCCACAAAGACGACGCGCGGCTCGTAGGCCCGCGCCTCGGCGTCCTCCATCTGGGCGTAGGCGATGATGATCACCAGGTCGCCCGGGTGCACGAGGTGGGCGGCGGCGCCGTTGATGGAGATGACGCCGGAGCCGCGCTCGCCGGTGATGGCGTACGTGGTGAGGCGGGCGCCGTTGTTGATGTCGACGATGTCGATCTGCTGGCCCTCGAGCAGGTCGGCGGCGTCCATGAGGTCGGCGTCGATCGTGCACGAGCCCACGTAGTGCAGGTCGGCCTGCGTGACGGTGGCGCGGTGGATCTTGGAGTGGAGCATGGTGCGCATCATGAGAGGTCTCCCTGCAAATCGGCGGCCATCTCGGCCTGCTGGGCGGCGACGGTGGCCTCGGCGGCGGCGAGGAAGCCGGTGCCGATCGCCACGCCGACGTTGTCGATGAGTCGGGTGGAGCCGACGCGGGCGGCCACGAGGAGCCGTCCGGGCCCCTCCTCGGGGGCCGGGCCCAGGTCGGGGGCGGCGAGCTCGAGGTACTCGATCTCGATGTCGGGGGCGGTGTCGAGC
>DUTZ01000422.1 GCA_012841845.1 Actinomycetales bacterium
GCCGGACGGAGTGGTTGCCGCAGGCGTCGTTGCCGATCGCGCCGCCCACGCACGCGCGGGCCTGGCTGGACGGGTCGGGGGCGAAGGTCAGGCGGGAGTCGGTGGCGTCGTGGACCGCGGCGCGCAGCGAGGTGAGCACGACCCCGGCCTCGGCGGTGACGGTGCCGGCGGCGGGGTCCACGGCGAGGACGCGGTTCAGGTGGCGGGACAGGTCCAGCACGAGCCCGGCGCCGACGGCGTTGCCGGCCATCGAGGTGCCGCCACCGCGGGCGGTGGCCGGGACGCCCAGGCGGTGGCACACGGCCAGCGCGGCGGCCACCTCCTCCTCGGAGCGGGGGAAGAGCACGGCGAGCGGGGCGACCCGGTAGTTGGAGGCGTCGTAGGAGTACTCGGCCACGCGGCGGGCGTCGGCCTCCGGGGCGAGCCCGGCGTCGGCGAGGGCGCGCAGGAGCTCGGCGCGCGGGAGATCGGCGCGCCGGGCCGCGGCGGTGGCCGTCACGCCGCCCCGTCGCACACCCGCCGGACCGCGCGGGCGAACCGCTCGACGCCGGTGTCCACCTCGTCGGCCGTCACGACCAGGGCCGGGATGATGCGCACGACCGAGCCGGTGGGGCCGCAGGTCAGGGTGAGCAGCTCCTCGTCGACACAGGCCTGCTGGACGGCGCCGGCCAGGTGCGCGGCCTCCTTGGCCCCGTCGCTCCCGGCGGGCGCGCGGGCGTCGCCGAACTCCACGCCGAGCATGAGTCCGGTCCCGCGGATGTCGCAGATCTCGGCCACGTCGCCGAGCGTTCGCCGCAGCCCGTCGAGGAGCTGCCGGCCGCGCTCGGCGGCGTTGGCGACCAGCCCCTCGCGAGCGATCACGCCGAGGGTGGCCACGCCCGCCGCGGCGGCCACGGCGTTGCCGCCGTAGGTGCCGCCCTGCGAGCCGGGCCACGCCCGGGCCATGATCTCCTCGGGCGCGGCGATCGCGGAGATGGGGAAGCCCGAGGCGATGCCCTTGGCGGTGATGATCACGTCGGGGACCAGCCCCTCGGTGTGCTGGTGGCCCCAGAAGCGGCCGGTCCGCCCGACGCCGGCCTGGACCTCGTCCAGCACGAGTAGCGCGCCGTGCGCGGTGGCCCGCTCGCGCAGCCCCTGCAGGTAGCGCCGCGGCACGGCCTGGTAGCCGCCGTCGCCGAGTACGGGCTCGATGACGATGCCGGCGAGCTCGCGCGGGTCGATGCGGGTGGCCAGGAGGAAGTCGAACTCGGCGAGGGCGTAGTCCACGGCCTCGTCCTCGCTCATGCCCAGGCGCAGGGCGTCGGGGTAGGGGGTCTGGGCGACGCCGGCCATGAGGGGGCCGAAACCGGCGGAGAACTTGGTGCCGGCGGTGGTGAGGCTCGCCGCCGCGACCGTGCGGCCGTGGAAGCCGCGCTGCACCGTGACGATGTACTGGCGCCCGGTGGCCATGCGCGCGAGGCGGACCGCGGCCTCGACCGCCTCGGAGCCGGAGTTGGCGTAGAACACCGAGTCCAGGCCCTCGGGCAGGTACCCGCCCAGCGTCGAGGTGAGCTCGAGCAGCGGCTGGTGCATGACGGTCGTGTACTGCGCGTGGATGATCTTCCCGCACTGCTCGCGGGCGGCGGCCACGACGTCGGGGTGGCAGTGGCCGGTGCTCGTCACGCCGATGCCGGTGGTGAAGTCCAGGTAGTCGCGGCCGTCGGTGCCGTGGATCCAGGAACCGTGGGCGTGGTCGACGACGACGGGCGTGGCCTGCTTGAGGACGGGGGACAGCTTCGCGCTCATGCCGCCAGTCTGTGACCACCCCGGTCGATTGTCAACAATCCGACGATTTATCCGCGCTACCGTGGACGCCATGAGCGAGAACCGACACGCCGCCGGCCGCCCGACCGTCGCCCTGCTCACCGCCGACGGCGTCGCCCCGCCCACCCACCTCGACGAACTCCGTGCGCGCGCCGACGTCCGCGAGTGCACGGCCGAGACCCTCGCCGAGGCCCTCCCCGGCGCCGAGATCCTGCTGGTCTGGGACATCTTCTCCGACGCCCTGGCCTCGGCCTGGCACGCCGCCGACGCGCTGCGCTGGGTCCACGTGGCCGCCGCCGGCGTCGACAAGCTGCTCTTCGACGGGCTGCGCGACTCCGACGTCCTGGTGACCAACGCCCGCGGCGTCTTCGACGGCCCCATCGCCGAGTACGTCCTGGCCTGCGTGCTGGCCCACGACAAGCGCCTCCACGAGACCGAGGCACTGCAGCGGGCGGGCCAGTGGAGGCACCGCGAGACGACCCGCGTCGCCGGCCGCCGCGCGCTGGTGGTGGGCACCGGCGGGATCGGCCGGGCCACCGCGCGGCTCCTGCGGGCGGTCGGCCTCGACGTCCGGGGAGCCGGACGGAGGGCGCGGGACGACGACGAGGACTTCGGCACCGTCCTCGACTCCGCCCGCCTCGCGGACCATCTGGGCGGGGTGGACCACCTCGTCATGGTGGCGCCGCTGACCGACGCGACCCGCGGCATGCTGGGCGCCGACGAACTCGCGGCGCTCCCGGACGGCGCACACGTGGTCAACGTGGGCCGCGGCGAACTCGTGGACCAGGACGCGCTCACCGCGGAACTGGCCTCCGGCCGCCTCGCGGCGCACCTGGACGTCCTCGTCGTCGAGCCCCTCCCGGACGGCGACCCCCTGTGGTCGCTCGAGGCCGCCCACGTCAGCCCCCACATGTCCGGCGACGTGGTGGGCTGGCGCGACACCCTCTCGCGGCAGTTCCTCGACCACCTCGACACCTGGTGCGCCGGCGGCAGCCCCGAACCGGCGGTGGACAAATCACGAGGATACGTCAGCGGCTGACCGGTTGTCCGCGGGTCGCGGACGTGTCTACGGTCGGCCTGGTAGGGGGATGCAGACCACCACCGAGAGGAGACACCGTGACCCTGGCCGTCGATGACTATGTGACCCGCGTGAGCGGAGAGCCGGTGATCGTCGACCGACCCGACCCCGTGGTGTGGAGCGGGTCCCCCGACCCCGAGATCGAGGGCTTCGCCGAGCGCGGCTACCTCCAGCGCGAGGGCGCCCTGGACGACGCGCGCGTGGCCGCCTGCCTGGCCGAGATCGAGCGGATCGGCGCCGACCCGGCGATGGCCGACGACCCGCGGATCATCCGCGAGGCCGGCAGCGACGCCGTGCGCTCGATCTTCGACGTCCACGCCCTGAGCGAGGTGGTGTGGGAGGCCGTCGAGCACTCCGGCGCGATCGACCTGGCCCGCGAGATCCTGGGCTCGGACGTCTACGTCCACCAGAGCCGCCTCAACTACAAGCCCGGCTTCGCCGGCGGCGCGTTCTACTGGCACTCGGACTTCGAGACCTGGCACGCCGAGGACGGCATGCCGCGGCCGCGCGCGTGCAGCGCCTCGCTGGCGCTCACGCCCAACGAGACCTACAACGGTCCGCTCATGATCCTTCCCGGCACCCAGCGCTACTTCGTCCAGTGCGCCGGCGAGACGCCCGAGGACTACTACAAGGAGTCGCTCGTGAGCACCGCGCCCGAGGTCGGGGTGCCGTCCGAGGAGCACATCACCGAGCTGTACCGGCGGCACGGCCTCGACGTCCTCACCGGCGGGGCCGGGTCGATGACCGTCTTCGACTGCAACGCGCTGCACGCCTCCGGCGGCAACATCACCCCGATGCCGCGCGCCAACGTCTTCGTGGTGTTCAACAGCGTGGAGAACGGGCTCGTCGAGCCGTTCGCCGGCACCCCGCCGCGGCCGGACTTCCTCGCCCGGCGCTGAGCGGCCCGGCCGGGCGGCCCGGCCGGGCGGCCC
>DUTZ01000423.1 GCA_012841845.1 Actinomycetales bacterium
CGGGGCGCCCGGTCTCGGCGATCACGGCGCACTCCTGCACGTCGCGGGCCAGCTCCTCGGCGTCGGCGGCCAGCTCCTCGTCGGCCGCGGTGGCGCGGGCCTCGTCGGCGACGCTGGTGGCGGCGGCGCGGTCGGAGCGCAGGTCCACGCCCACCATGCCGACGGCCTCCTCGACCTCGGGATCGTCGACGTCGGCGCCGGGCTGGGCGGGACGTGCCTCGACGGTCCGGACCTTGGGCGGGATGGGCCCCTCGAGGACGCGGATCTGCATGGCGTCCTCGAAGTCGGTGCGGGGGTCGAGGACGGTGGTGGTGTCGCAGGCGTGCCGCAGGGCCGAGGAGATGGAGTCCCAGCCGAAGCCCACCAGGTGCACGCGCACGCCGGCGTCCACGGCCACGCGGACGCCCGGGATCATGTCGGCGTCGCCCGTCACCAGGACCATGTCCGAGCACTGGGACCTGTAGGCGGCCTGGATCATGTCGGCCACGAGCAGGGTGTCCACGGCCTTCTGGGTGCGCCGGTCGCCCCACTCGATGAGTTGGCCGGCGCGCAGTTGCACGCCCTCGATCACGCGGAGGGTGCGCTGGTAACGGTGCGGGCCGGAATCGGGGATGCCGTCGTACCAGTTCTGCCGCTGCACGGGCTGGTCCACCAGTCCGTGGGCCACCTGGTCGAGGCGGTGTACGACGGTGGCGAGTGATATCTCCAGTTGCCCGCGTGCCCCCTCCTCCCAGGAGTTGTAGAAGGAGGCGAGGAGATAAGAGGTGTCCACGAGGACGAGAGTCCGCTCGAGCATGATGATCACTACCTGTCTGGTTGTCTACGCTGACTTCCAGGATGCCGCAGGGGGGACTCGCCCGCCGGGCACGTGAGCAACGGCCAGAGGAGAACCAGCATGACGGACCCCACCCCCACCACCCCCGACCTGCACGGACGCGTGGTCCTGGTGACCGGCGCCGCCCGCGGACAGGGCCGCGCGCACTGCGAGGCGTTCGCGGCCGCCGGCTGCGACGTGATCGCGATCGACGTGTGTCGCGACATCGAGACGGTCCCCTACCCCATGGCGGACCCCGCGGACCTGGACGAGACAGCCGAGCGGGTGCGCGCCAGGGGGCGGCGCTGTGTGACGGCGAGGGTGGACGTCCGCGACCTGCCGGGCATGCGCGAGGCGGTCGATGCGGGCGTGGCCGAGTTGGGCGGCCTGGACTTCGTGGTGGCCAACGCCGGGGTCTCCCCGGAGGTCTCGGCCACGTGGGAGCGCTCCGAGGAGGAGTGGGACACCACGATGGACATCAACCTCAAGGGCACGTGGGTGACGGCGACGGTGTCGGTCCCCCACATCCTGGCCACCGGCCGGGGCGGGGCGCTCGTGCTCATCTCCTCGATGGTCGGCCTGCGCGGCGCGCCGTTCACCGCCAGCTACTCCACGTCCAAGTGGGCGGTCCGCGGCCTGGCCAAGTCGCTGGCCGGGGAGCTGGGCTTCTCCGGGGTGCGCTGCAACTCCATCCACCCCGGCAACGTGCGTACCACGATGATCGACAACCCGTCGATGATCGCCATGATGACCGGCGGCGAGGGCACGACCCTCGAGGACGCCGCGGACACCTTCGCCGGCATGAACCAGCTGCCCACCGCCTGGGTGGAGCCGTCGGCCATCGCGTCGATGGCCCTCTACCTGTGCAGCGACGCCGGGGCCGGCATCACGGGCGCCTCGATCCCGGTGGACCTGGGCGGCAGCGAGAAGTTCGGCATCTGAGCCACTCCCCCGGGACCCGATCCGGCCCCACGCACGACGACGGCCCGCCCCCGGCGAGGGGGCGGGCCGTCGGTGTCTCCGGCGTACGGGCCCGGATCAGGCCTGCGGCGCGGTGGGCCGCGGGACGCTGATGGTGGAGCCGGTCGCGGTCCACACCAGGGTCCAGAAGACGTCGACGACGGGCTGGATGGCGCGGAGGAAGATCTCGGAGCTGTTCATGGTGTGTGTCCTCTGGTCTGTTCGCGGGTCGCGGCTGGTCACTGTGCGCCCCTCCCGGAGGGGACCGGGGCGACCGGCGGCCGCGCGGGGTGTGTCAACGTCTTCGTCGCCACAAGCCTCGCCGACGTTACACAACCGTGATGTGAGGCGCACCATCGTGCGGGGTTCCCGCAGGTCATCCCGACGACGAGGGTGGCAAATGTGGCGCTGGTCACCCGCCCGGGGTCCGACCCACGGCGCACCGGGTGGACAACCTGAGCACGATTCACAGGCTCGCGCTCTACCTACGCATGCGTAACCTACGCTACCGTAGCTTCATGGCAATCACGGATATCCCTGAATTCGCGCATCTCACCGACGAGGACATCGCGGCGCTCGGCGCGGAGCTCGAGCAGATCCGCCAGGACATCATCGGATCCCTGGGCGAGCGGGACGCCGCCTACATCCGCAACACCATCCGCTTCCAGCGCGGCCTCGAGATGAGCGCCCGCGCCCTCCTGCTGGTCGGTTCCCGCAACCGCACGGCGTGGACGATCGGCGCCGGCGCACTCGCCGTGGCCAAGATCGTGGAGAACATGGAGCTCGGGCACAACATCATGCACGGGCAGTGGGACTGGATGAACGACCCGGAGATCCACTCCACCTCGTGGGAGTGGGACATCGTGGGCACCTCCGAGCACTGGAAGCAGACCCACAACTACCTGCATCACAAGTACACGAACATCGTCGG
The DNA here is from genome assembly GCA_012841845.1 of Actinomycetales bacterium. Lineage (GTDB taxonomy): Bacteria > Actinomycetota > Actinomycetes > Mycobacteriales > Mycobacteriaceae > Dietzia. Next base: position 2,706 of record DUTZ01000423.1, read on the forward strand.
GATGGACGACGACGTGGGGTTCGGTCTGCTCCGGGTGACCCGTGACCAGAAGTGGTACCCCTTCTACTACGGCAACATCGCCTACAACGCGCTCCTCGCGCTGCTGTTCCAGTGGGGCGTGGGCATCCAGCACCTCGAGCTGGGCAAGGTGGCCAAGGGGCGCGACGTGCGGGCGGAGACCACCCGCAAGCTCAAGATGTTCGGCAAGAAGGCCGCGCGCCAGTTGGCCAAGGACTACGTCCTCTACCCGCTGCTGTCGGGCAAGGGCTGGAAGTCCACCGCCACGGCCAACCTCGCCGCCAACGGCATCCGCAACCTGTGGACCAACGCCGTGATCTTCTGCGGGCACTTCCCCGACGGCGCCGAGAAGTTCACCAAGAAGGACCTGGAGAACGAGACGCAGGCCGAGTGGTACCTGCGGCAGATGCTCGGCTCGGCCAACCTCACCGGCGGCCCCGTCATGGACTTCATGTCCGGCAACCTCTCGTACCAGATCGAGCACCACCTCTACCCGGACATGGCGAGCAACCGCCTGGCCGAGGCGTCGCTGCGCGTCCGCGCGGTGTGCGAGAAGTACGACCTGCCCTACGTGGCCGGCCCGCTGCCCGTCCAGTACGCCAAGACGTGGCGGACCATCGCCAAGCTCTCGCTGCCCAACCACATGCTCCACCGCACCTCCGACGACGCGCCGGAGACCCGCTCGGAGCGCATGTTCGACGGCGAGCCGAAGGTCTTCCCCGAGCGGGAGGGCAAGCCGGGCGCGCTCAACACCGCGATCGCCTACCACGAGGACCGGATCGCCGGGCGCCTGTCCGCTCCCGCCTGATCCCGAACGGCCCCCTCCGGCCCCGCCCGGCCGGGCCCCGCACGCCCCGATACCCATCCAGGTGTCGGGGCGTGCGTGGTTTCGACGCCGGATCCGCTCCCCGGCGTTAGGCTGACGCACGGGTCGCCGGGCATCCGTCGACCCCCACCGCTACAGCGGTCGAGACCGCGAGCGGGCCGCGAGGCCCACGACACCTGACGACGGGAGACCCCATGGAGGACCGGCGCACGCTCATCGCCGATTCCGCGATCGAGGTCGTGGCGAGGGACGGCGTCCGCGCCCTCACCCACCGCGCGGTCGACTCCGAGGCGGGCCTGCCCTCGGGCTCCACGTCTTACTACTGCCGCACCCGCGCGCAGCTCATCGCGCTCACCGTGGACCGGCTCACCGCCCTGCTCCGCGGGTACGTGGAGGTCTCCGGGATCCAGGAGCTGCGCTCCTCGGACGCCGACGACGTGCTGGACGCCCTCACCGGGATGATCGAGGGCCTGCTCGCCGACTACCGCGGGGAGCTCGCCGCCCGCTCGGCGCTCGTCCTGGAGCTCGCCGGCGAGGTGGACACCACCGACCTCGTGGCGTCGCTGCTCGACCCCTCCGACCTCGTCGGGGCGCTGGAGTCCGCGGGCCTGCGCCACCCCGAGCCCGCCGCCCTCGACCTGCTCGTGGTGTTCGAGGGCCTGCTCTGGGAGCGGACCGTCGGCCGCCTGGCCGAGGCCGAGCTGGACCACAAGCACGACGCCGGACTGCTCGGCGCGGCGCTGGC
>DUTZ01000027.1 GCA_012841845.1 Actinomycetales bacterium
CCCGCGCCCCCGCCGCTACCACGCCGCCGAGGCCGGCGCCCGCGCCTCGCTCCGCGGCGTCTCCCGCGGCTCCGCCCACACCCACGGCGCCGTCGCCCTCGCCCCCGAGGAGGACTTCGTCGAGGACGGGCTGGTCACCGTGCCGGAGACCGTGGTCGAGCGCCCCCGCGGCTTCGGCGACGGCAAGAGCCTCGGCGAGCACTTCCGCGAGGGCCGCGCCGTGGTCCTGGACCTGTCCTCGATGGCCCGCGACGACGCCCGTCGCATGGTGGACTTCGCCGCCGGCCTCGTGTTCGGCCTCGACGGCCGCATGGAGAAGGTCGCCGACCGCGAGCGCACCTTCCTGCTCCAGCCGGTCGGGATGGACCTCACCGAGGCCGAGGTCCGCGAGGCCGTCAACGGCGCCTTCCGGCGCTGACGGACCACCTCCGACGACGCCGTCCGCGCCCGCCGGGCGCGGACGGTTAGGGTTGACGCGTGCGCGAATTCTTGGTTGTCCTCTACATCCTCACCCAGATCTTCTGGTTCCTCCTGCTCGCCCGGATCGTCGTCGAGATGATCGCGTCGTTCTCGCGCGGCTGGAGCCCGAGGGGCGCGGTCGCGGTGGTGCTCGAGTGGATCTTCGTGATCACCGATCCGCCGGTCAAGGCCCTGCGCAAGGTGATCAAGCCCGTGCGGATGGGCCAGATCTCGCTCGACCTGTCGGTGCTGGTGCTCTTCGTCATCATCATCGTGCTCCAGATGGTCCTGAGCATGCTCATGGCGCAGACGGTCTGACGCGTCGGACGGGTCTGCGGGTGACTCGCGGGCCGATTGTGACTAGATTGACCGCCGTTAAGGTAGTAATGATGACGTGGGTCCGTCGTGTGAACGTCGGGCCGGCACCCGAGACGACCACGAGGGGTATCCCATGCCGTTGACTCCAGCCGATGTGCACAATGTCGCGTTCTCCAAGCCGCCGATCGGCAAGCGCGGCTACAACGAGGACGAGGTGGACCAGTTCCTCGACCTCGTCGAGGACGAGCTCGGCACGCTGGTCGCCGACAACGAGGACCTGCGCCAGCGGGTCGAGGAGCTGACGCGCGACCTCGAGAAGGCGCGCAAGTCCGGCGGCAAGGGCGACAAGGCATCGGCTGCCGACGACTCCGGCGAGGGCAAGAAGCAGCAGCAGCCCGCCGCCCCGGCCGCGGCGCCCGTCGCGGCCGCCGCCGCGACCCCCTCGCTCGCCAAGAGCGACGACGGCGCGGCCAACGAGGAGACCCACCTCCGTGCCGCCCGCGTCCTCGCGATGGCGCAGGAGATGGCGGACCGCCTCACCGGCGAGGCCAAGAAGGAGTCCGACGAGCTCATGACCAAGGCCCGCGGCGAGTCCGACAAGCTCGTCGGCGACGCCCGCTCCGAGTCCGAGAAGATGGTCGGGGAGGCCCGCAAGGAGGCCGACCGGATCCTCGGCGAGGCCAGGACCAAGTCCGACTCCATCGTCAGCGACGCCCAGGCCCGCTCGGACCAGCAGGTCAAGGAGGCGCAGTCCAAGGCCGACGCGCTGCAGGCCGACGCCGAGCGCAAGCACACCGAGATCATGGCCACCATCAACCAGCAGCGTGGCGTGCTCGAGGGCCGGATCGACCAGCTCCGCACCTTCGAGAAGGACTACCGCAGCCGGCTCACCAGCTACCTCGAGAACCAGCTGCAGGAGCTCGGTAAGTCCGGCTCGGCGGCCCCCGCGGCCCCGGCCGAGAACGCCGGCGCCCCCGATCAGGGCCCCGCGAAGGGCGGCGACCGCTCCGAGTAGCTCGCCCACGGGTCGTCCGTCGGTCCCCGCGCCCGTCACGGGTGCGGGGATCGACGTATATTCGGGGGCGGGAACCGCGCCACGGGCGCGGACACCGTCGCAGAGAACGCCAGGAGGTCACCGATGCTCGTCGCCGCACTCGGCCTGACGATCCTCGGGTTCGCCTTCCTCGTGGCCGCGGTGGCCACCGGCCAGATCCTCTGGGCGTGGGCGTGCATCGGCGTGGGGGCGCTGGGGCTGCTCCTCCTCGTCGTCGACCTCATCCGTGGCCGCGGCGGCCACGACGAGGCCGGCGGTGACCCCGGCTCGACCCCCTCCGGGACGCCGGATGGGGCGGACGCCCGGTCGGGCGGGTAGGATCGGGAGCCGTCCGGCCGTGTGCCGGATGCGCACAGATCCGGCCATCACCGGGGAGCGCTCGGAAGAACGGCGGGCCGTGGCCGGAGGCGGGCCCGCTCAGTAGACCCGAACCCCGGGAGCGCGCAGGCGCCCCCGACCCACGAGTGGGCGCCGCACGCCGGCGCCAAACGGGGTGGTACCGCGGACGGCACGCGCGAGGAGCGCGGCCGGATCGTCCCCGAGAGCAGGCCACACCAGGCCCCGCGGACGCCACGCCCCGCGGGCCCGCACCCGCGAGGAGTCCGCCACCCATGAGCACCGAGCCCACCGCCGAGAACCGCACCGGCGGCGCGTACCCGCGCCTCGACCTCACCGACGGGACCATCGCCTCGCCGTCGTTCCCCGCCCTCGAGGAGAAGGTCCTCGCCCGCTGGGACGAGCGCGACACGTTCCGGGAGTCCATCCGCAACCGCGAGGACGCCGAGGAGTACGTCTTCTACGACGGCCCGCCCTTCGCCAACGGCCTGCCGCACTACGGGCACCTGCTCACCGGCTACGTCAAGGACGTGGTCCCGCGCTACCGCACGATGCGCGGCTACAAGGTGGAGCGGCGCTTCGGCTGGGACTGCCACGGGCTGCCCGCCGAGCTCGAGGCCGAGAAGCAGCTGGGGATCACCGAGAAGTCCCAGATCCTCGACATGGGGCTCGCGGAGTTCAACAACGCCTGCGAGATGTCGGTGCTCAGGTACACCGACGAGTGGGAGCGGTACGTCCACCGCCAGGCCCGCTGGGTGGACTTCGAGAACGACTACAAGACCCTCGACATCGACTTCACCGAGTCCGTCCTGTGGGCCTTCAAGGAGCTCTACGACAAGGGCCTGGTCTACAAGGGATTCCGCGTCCTGCCGTACTCCTGGTACGAGCAGACGCCGCTGTCCAACCAGGAGACCCGCCTCGACGACGCCTACAAGATGCGGCAGGACCCGGCCGTGACCGTGGGGCTCCCGCTCGAGGCCCCGCAGTCGAGCCCGCTGCACGGTGCCGAGGCCCTGGTGTGGACGACGACGCCGTGGACCCTGCCGTCCAACCTCGCGGCCGCCGTCCACCCCGAGATCGACTACGCGGTGGTCCGCGTGCGCTCCGGCGACCTCGCCGGCCGGACCTTCGTCCTGGCCGAGGCCCGGCGCGGCGTGTACGCCGCCGAGTTCGGGGACGACGCCGAGGTGATCGCCACGCTCAAGGGCACCGAGCTCGTGGGCCTGCGCTACACGCCGCCCTTCGACTTCTTCGCCGGCCGCCCGAACGCGCACGTCGTGCTCTCCGCCGACTACGTCACCACCGAGTCCGGCACCGGCGTGGTCCACCTCGCGCCCGCCTTCGGTGAGGAGGACAAGGACGCCTGCGACGCCGCGGGTATCGAGCTGGTGATCCCCGTGGGCCCGGACGGAAAGTTCACCTCCGAGGTGCCGCCGTACGCCGGCCAGCTCGTCTTTGACGCCAACGCCCCCATCTCCCGCGACCTGCGCGCGGCCGGGCGGCTCATCCGGCACGAGACGATCGAGCACTCGTACCCGCACTCGTGGCGCTCCGGTCAGCCGCTCATCTACATGGCGCTGCCGGCCTGGTTCGTCAAGGTCACGGCGTTCCGGGACCGCATGGTGGAGCTCAACCGCGAGCAGATCACGTGGATGCCCGAGCACGTCCGCGACGGTCAGTTCGGCAAGTGGCTCGAGGGCGCCCGCGACTGGAACATCAACCGCAACCGCTACTGGGGCGCCCCGATCCCGGTGTGGGAGTCCGACGACCCGGCCTACCCGCGCGTCGACGTGTACGGCTCGCTCGACGAGCTCGAGCGCGACTTCGGCGTCCGGCCCACCGACCTGCACCGCCCGTACATCGACGAGCTCACCCGGCCCAACCCGGACGACCCCACCGGCAAGTCCACGATGCGCCGGGTCGCGGACGTCTTCGACTGCTGGTTCGAGTCCGGCTCCATGCCGTTCGCGCAGGTCCACTACCCCTTCGAGAACAAGGAGTGGTTCGAGACCCACAACCCGGGCGACTTCATCGTGGAGTACAACGGCCAGACCCGCGGGTGGTTCTACACCCTGCACGTGCTGGCCACCGCGCTGTTCGACCGGCCCGCCTTCACCCACGTGGCCGCGCACGGCATCGTCCTGGGCAACGACGGGCTCAAGATGAGCAAGTCCAAGGGCAACTACCCGGACGTCAACGAGGTGTTCGCCCGCGACGGCTCGGACGCCATGCGCTGGTTCCTCATGAGCTCGCCGATCCTGCGCGGCGGCAACCTCGTGGTGACCGAGCAGGGCATCCGCGAGGGCGTCCGCCAGGCCATGCTGCCGCTGTGGAACGCCTACAGCTTCTTCCAGCTCTACGCGGCCGAGCGGGCCACGTGGCGCACGGACTCGCCGCACGTCCTGGACCGCTACATCCTCGCCCGGCTCGCCTCGACCCGCGACGCCATGACGACGGCGATGGACGCCACCGACATCGCCGGCGCCTGCGACGAGCTGCGCCGGTTCGCCGACGCGCTGACCAACTGGTACGTCCGCCGGTCGCGCTCGCGGTTCTGGGCGGGCGAGTCCTCGGGGCAGGACGCCAAGGACGCCTTCGACACCCTCTACACGGTGCTCGAGACCACCATGCGGCTCGCGGCCCCGCTGCTGCCGCTCATGGCGGAGGTCGTGTATGTGGGGCTTGCCGGTGGAGAAGGCGGGGCGGAGTCGGTGCACCTCACCGACTGGCCCGCGGAGTCCGACCTGCCGCACGACGCCGACCTGGTCGAGGCGATGGAGGCCGTGCGCGACGTGTGCTCGACCGTGTCCTCGATCCGCAAGGCCAAGCACCTGCGCGTGCGGCTGCCGCTCAACTCGCTCACGGTGGCCATGCCGGACGCCGCCCGGCTCGAGCCCTTCACCGGGATCATCGCCGACGAGGTCAACGTCCGCGAGGTGGTGCTCACCGACGACGTGGCCGCGCACGGCCGCATGGAGCTGGCCGTCAACGCCCGCGTGGCCGGCCCGCGGCTGGGCAAGGACGTCCAGACCTGCATCAAGGGCGCCAAGTCGGGGGACTGGTCGGAGACCGACGGCGTGGTGGTCGCCGGCGGAATCGCGCTCGAGCCGGGGGAGTACGAACACCGTCTCGTGGCCGCCGACCCCGAGTCCACGACCGCCCTGCCGGGCGGCGCCGGCCTCGTGGTGCTCGACCTCACCGTCACCGAGGAACTCGAGGCGGAGGGCTGGGCCAAGGACCGGATCCGCGAGATCCAGGAGGCGCGGCGGGCGGCCGGGCTCGACATCACCGACCGCATCCGCGTGCGCCTCGAGGTGCCGGCGGAGCGTCGCGAGTGGGCCGACCGGCACGCCGACCTCGTCGCCGGCGAGGTGCTGGCCACCGACTTCGCCGTGGTCGACGCGCTCGACTCGGCGGACGGTGCGGACGGCGCGCCCGTGGACCTGGGCGAGGGCGTCCGGATGACCCTGTCCCGGGTCTGACCGGGAGGCCCGACGTGACCGTCCGGCAGGACCGCTGGGTCCTGCACGTGGACATGGACGCGTTCTTCGCGTCCTGCGAGCAGCTCACCCGGCCGACCCTGCGGGGTCGTCCGGTGCTCGTGGGCGGCGTGGGCGGCCGCGGCGTGGTGGCCGGGTGCTCGTACGAGGCCCGCGCCCACGGCGTGCACTCCGCCATGCCCATGCACCAGGCGCGCCGCCTCGTCGGCCCGTCCGCGGTGGTCCTGCCCAACCGGATGGCCGTCTACCGCGTCCTGAGCCGCCGCGTCTTCGAGGTCTTCCGCGCGCACGTCCCGGTGGTCGAGCAGGTCTCCGTGGACGAGGCGTTCCTCGAGCCGCCGGAGCTGCGCGGCGCGACCGTCGAGGACACCCGCGCGTGGGCGGAGCGCCTGCGCGCGGCGATCCGGGAGGCCACCGGGCTGCCCGCGTCGGTGGGGGCGGGGGCGGGCAAGCAGTACGCCAAGATCGCCTCGGACCTGGCCAAACCGGACGGGGTGGCGGTGGTCGCCCGGCGCGACCACGCCGAGGTCCTCGACCCGCTGCCGGTGCGGAAGCTGTGGGGGGTGGGGCCGGTGGCGGGGGAGCGGCTCGCCCAGTTCGGGGTGGTGACGATCGGCGACCTGGCGGCGATGGACGACGACGACGTGGCGCAGGCGCTCGGGCGGACCGTCGGCCCGGCCATCGCCCGGATCGCCCGCGGCTACGACGAACGGCCGGTCCACGAGC
>DUTZ01000606.1 GCA_012841845.1 Actinomycetales bacterium
GATCGTGCGCGCCATCCAGCGCTGCAGCGATGGTCTTTACGCGATCGACCCGATGCGCGTGGCCACGCGCACGATTTCCGGGCTGTACGACGGTGCCACCACGCGCGAGCTGGACGAATTGTCGATCCGCACCTCGGCGATGCTGACCACCGAGGAACCCGAATACAGCCGCCTGGCAGCGCGCCTGCTGGCCGGCTACATCGCCAAGGAAGTCGCCGGCCAGGAGATCCACGCGTTCTCCCAGTCGGTCGCGCGCGGGCACGAGGTCGGGCTGATCAACGACCGCCTGCTGAACTTCGTGCAGACCAATGCGCGCAAGCTCAATGACGCGCTGGATGTTTCGCTCGACCTGCGCTTCGACTACTTCGGCCTGCGCACGCTGTACGACCGCTACCTGCTGCGCCACCCGCGCACCCGCCAGGTGATCGAAACCCCGCAGCAGTTCTTCCTGCGTATTGCCTGCGCGCTGTCCGAGGACGTCAACGAGGCGCTGGCGCTGTACCAGCGCATGGGCAATCTGGATTACCTGCCCAGCTCGCCGACGCTGTTCAACGCCGGTACCACGCACGAGCAGCTGTCTTCGTGCTTCCTGCTGGATTCGCCGCAGGATTCGCTCGAATCGATCTACCAGAAGTATGGTGATATCGCGCAGCTGTCCAAGTTCTCCGGCGGCATCGGCGTGGCCTACACCCGGGTGCGTTCGCGCGGCTCGCTGATCAAGTCCACCAATGGCCATTCCAACGGCATCGTGCCGTGGCTCAAGACCCTGGATTCCTCGGTCGCGGCGGTCAACCAGGGCGGCAAGCGCAAGGGCGCGGCCTGCGTGTATCTGGAAACCTGGCATGCCGACATCGAAGATTTCCTCGAGCTGCGTGACAACGCCGGCGACGATGCACGCCGCACCCACAACCTCAATATCGCCAACTGGATTCCCGACCTTTTCATGCGCCGGGTCGAAGCCGACGCCGAATGGTCGCTGTTCGATCCGCGCGTGGTGCCGCAGTTCACCGATCTGTACGGCGAAGCCTTCGAGCGCGCCTACGAGCAGGCCGAAGCGCAGGGCAAGGCGGTGCGCAAGGTATCGGCGCGCAAGCTCTACGCGCGCATGATGCGCACCCTGGCCGAGACCGGCAACGGCTGGATGACCTTCAAGGACAAGTGCAACCGCTCCAGCAACCAGACTGCCAAGGCCGGCAACGTCATCCATCTTTCCAACCTGTGCACCGAGATCCTGGAAGTGACCTCGGCCGAGGAAACCGCGGTCTGCAACCTGGGTTCGATCAATCTGGCGCACCACTTCAACGAGCACGGCGAGTTCGACTACGAAAAGCTGGCCGAGACCGTGCAGCTGGCGGTGCGCCAGCTGGACCGCGTCATCGACCTGAACTTCTACCCGATCGAATCGGCGCGTCGTGGCAACCTGCGCTGGCGTCCGGTCGGGCTGGGCTGCATGGGCCTGCAGGACGTGTTCTTCAAAATGCGCCTGGCCTTCGACAGCGATGCGGCGCGCGCGATCTCGAAGAAGATCGCCGCCACGATCTACTTCCATGCGCTGGAAACCTCCTGCGAGCTGGCACGCGAACGTGGCC
>DUTZ01000424.1 GCA_012841845.1 Actinomycetales bacterium
GCCGCGCAGTTGGACGCCTACTGCGCCGGCCGGCTGCGGGAGTTCGACGTCCCCGTGGACTGGGACGCGGCCGGGGTCCACGACGCCTTCGCCCGCGAGGTCTACCGCGAGATCCGGGCCGTCCCCTACGGCGAGACCGCCACGTACGGGCAGATCAGCGTGGACGCCGGCCGGCCCCGCAACGCCCGCCGGGTCGGCCGGTTGTGCTCGCTCGTGCCCGTGTCGTTCGTCATCCCCGTGCACCGCGTGATCCGCGCCGACGGCGGCCTCGGGAGGTGTCCGGAGTTCCGCCGGCGGTTGCTCGACCACGAGCGGCGGAACACCTCGTCGTCGTCGCCCGTCGCCCTTCCCCCCGCCTGACGCCGCGCCGTCCGGTGTGACGCGCGCCGCACCGTGGCTAGGGTGGGCCCACGGCCTCGCGGCCCGCCCACCGCAGTCGATCGTTCCCGAGGGGGACCCATGACCGTCGGAAGCATCCTCACCGGCGTGAGCGCCACCCGCGCCGCCGAGCACTACACGCGGGTCCGGGGACTCACGGATCTGCTCGCCTCCCGGCTCACCCCGGAGGACCAGATCCCGCAGTCCATGACCGCGGCCAGCCCGGTGGCGTGGCACCGCGCTCACACCACGTGGTTCTTCGAGGAGTTCGTCCTGGGCGCGCTGCCCGGCTACATGCCCGTGGACCCCGCGTACCGCTTCCAGTTCAACTCGTACTACGAGGCGATCGGGCCGCGGCAGGCGCGCGACGAGCGGGGCCTCATCACGCGGCCCTCGGTGGCGCAGATCGCCGACTTCCGCGCCCGCGTCGACGAGCGGGTGGTGGACGCGCTCGAGGCCGGGCGGATCGACGAGCGCGGCCTCGAGCTGCTCGAGCTGGGCTGCCACCACGAGCAACAGCACCAGGAACTTCTGCTCATGGACGTCAAGCACCTGTTCTCCCGCAACCCCACCGACCCCGTCTACCTCGAGCGCGCCGCCGACCCCGCCGGCGCCGCCGGTCCGGGGCTCGGGGACCTCGCGTGGGACGATGTCGCCGAGGGCGTCGTCGAGGTGGGGGCCGCCGAGGGCTCCGACGGCGAGGGCTTCTCCTACGACAACGAGCGGCCCCGCCACCGCACCTACCTCCCGGGCTCCCAGGTCGCCGCGCGGCAGGTGACGGTGGCCGACTGGAAGCGCTTCATGGCCGACGACGCCTACGCGCGCCCCGAGCTGTGGCTCTCCGACGGCTGGGCCACCGTGCAGGCCGAGGGCTGGGAGGCGCCCGGGTACTGGCGGCGGGGCGACGACGGCGAGTGGACCACGTTCACCCTCTCCGGCCGGCGGCCGGTCGTGGACGCCGAGCCGGTCTGCCACGTCTCCTTCTACGAGGCCGACGCCTTCGCCCGCTGGGCCGGGGCCCGCCTGCCCACCGAGTTCGAGTGGGAGGCCGCCGCGGCCGAGTGGTCGGTGGGCGACGAGCTCGACCCCGGGCGTTGCCACCCGCGCCCGGCCGGGGAGCGGTCGATCGGCGGCGTGTGGGAGTGGACCGCGAGCGCGTACCTGCCCTACCCGGGCTTCGCGCCCGTGGAGGGCGCGGCCGGCGAGTACAACGGCAAGTTCATGTCCGACCAGCACGTCCTTCGCGGCGGCAGCGCCCTGACCCCCGCCGGGCACACGCGCCGCACCTACCGGAACTTCTTCCCCGCTGCCTCGCGGTGGGTGGCCGCCGGGCTGAGGCTCGCGCGGTGAGATCCACGGAGCAGGTCGGGTCCGCCGCCGCGCTCGAGGCGGACCTTCTCGGGTTGTGGGCCGACCCGCCGCACCTGCCGCCGCGGTGGTTCTACGACGAGAAGGGCAGCCTGCTCTTCGACGAGATCACCCGACTGCCCGAGTACTACCCCACGCGGTGCGAGGCCGAGATCCTGCGCGCCGAGGCCGCCGGGATCGTCGGCGACGCCTCTACGGTCGTCGAGCTGGGGTCGGGGACGTCCGAGAAGACGCGCGTGCTGCTCGACGTGCTCGCGCGGCGGTCGGGCGGGGCTGCGACGGGCGGGGCTGCGACGGGCGGGGCTTCGACGGGCGGGACTTCGACGAGCCCGGGCGGGGCGCTGTTCGTGCCCGTCGACATCAGCGAGGAGGTGCTCCTGGCCTCCGCGCGGGCGTTGGACGCAGAGTATCCGGGGGTGCGGGTGGAGCCCGTCGTCGGCGACTTCACCGCCCTCGCCGGGCCCCTGCCCGGCACGCCGGGGGAGCGGCTCGTGCTGTTCCTCGGCGGCACCCTGGGCAACTTCACCGAGGCCGAGCGCGCCGGGTTCTGGCGCATGCTGCGCGGGGTCATGGACGCCGGCGACCGGATGGCGGTGGGGTTCGACCTGGTCAAGGACCCCGCCCGGCTCGAGGCGGCCTACGACGACGCCGCCGGCGTGACCGCCGAGTTCGACCTCAACGTCCTCGACGTGATCGGCCGCACCGTCGCCGTCCGCGGCCTCGACCGCGCGGACTTCCGGCACGAATCGGTGTGGAACGCGGGCGAGAGCCGCATCGAGATGTGGCTGCGCGCCGTGCGGGACGTCCGGCTGGAGTTCCCCACGCTGGCGCGGGACCTCGCCCTGGCCGCCGGCGAGGGGATCCGGACGGAGATCGCCCGGAAGTTCACCCCCGACGAGCTGACGGCCGAACTCTCCGGGTACGGGTTCGCCGGCCGTGCGGTGTGGACCGACGCGGCCGGCGACTTCGGAATGCTACTCGCCGAGGCGGGGTAGCCGGGGCTCAGTCGTCCCAGCGGTCGTCGTCCCCATCGTCGTCGTCATCCCGGTCGTCCCGGTCGTCCCAGTCGTCGTCCACGTCGATCGGCAGCTGGACCCCCCACTGGCCGAGGAAGGCGTTGATCTGGCGGGCGATGTCGTGGGGGACGAGGTCGTCCAGGTCGTCGAGCGAGCCGAGGGCGTCGTCGAGCGGGCCGTCGTAGGTGCGCAGCTCGCCGACGTCGGACGAGCCGAGGCGGCTCGAGCCGGGCAGGTCGTCGGAGTCGGCGTGCGCGGCCCCCGTGCCGAGCGCCCCGAGGCCGACGGCCAGCGGGACCGCGGTGAGCAGGGTCAGGATCTTCTTCATGGGTGGCTCCCTTCCGGTGTGTGTGCCTGACTCCACTGTCGGGGCCGGGCATGAAGCCACCGTGAGGCCGGGATGAGGCGCGATTCATGTTGTTTCTTAGGCTCTCTGAGTTTTCGAATCGTTGCAGGCAGGGGGTGGCGGCGATCGAATGAATGTTCTAGTATGGAGCGCATGGAAAGCGAACGTCAGGACGAACGCGAGAGGGCGGCCGAGCTCATCGCTCCGCCGGAGCTCGCGGCCGTTCTCGCGCTCGCCGAGGCCGCGGGCGAGGCCCTCGGCTCCGTGGACTGGACCGCCGAGTCCGTCGACGCGGTCGCCGAGGCACTGGGCCGGGTCGAGACGATCGCGCGGAAGGTCGAGGCCGCTGCCGCGAGCGGCGCCGCCGACCTGGCCGCACGGCACGCCAGGAAGGGGCGGTCGCCCGGCGGGGTCGCGGCGATGCTCGCCGAGCGCCTGGGGCTGGCGCGTGGGGCGATCCACGGCCGGATCGAGGCGGGCGGCCGGCGCGCCACTCCTGCGGGCC
>DUTZ01000425.1 GCA_012841845.1 Actinomycetales bacterium
GGCGGCCGCCAGCGGGAGGATGACGGCGAGGGCGGCCGCGGCGGCCGCGCGCAGGGGCGCGGTCACGGCGGAGCGAGGGGGGCGCGGGAAGGGCATGAAGGGGAGCTTATCCCCGCGCCCCGGTGTCCGCGTCGTCCTGCCGGGACCAGACGACGCGCACACCGCTGCTACGCGTTGCCGGCCCGCTCCTTGCGCAGCAGGAACCGCTGGATCTTTCCGGACGGGGTCTTGGGCAGCTCGCGGGCGAAGTGGATCTTGCGCGGGAACGCGTGGGCGGCGAACTCGTGCTTGACCCAGTTCTGCAGCTCCTTCTCCTTGACCTCGTCGCCCTCGACGCCGTCGCGGAGCACCACGTACGCCTCGAGCACCTCGCCGGAGAGCTCGTCGGGCACGCCGATGATGGCGGACTCGAGGACGTCCGGGTGCTTGGAGAGGACGGACTCCACGTCGAAGGGCCCGATGCGGTAGCCGGACATGATGATCACGTCGTCGTCACGGCTGGAGAAGTAGAAGTGGCCGTCGTCGTCGAGCTTGGCGGCGTCGCCGGTGTAGTACCAGCGGCCGTCGCGGCTGAAACGCTCGGCGGTCTTCTCGGGGGCCTCGTGGTAGCCGGCGAACCACATGAGCGGGCTGGCGGGGACGTCGATCGCGACGCGGCCGAGCTCGCCGGCGGGGGCGGGCACGTCGTCGTCGGCGGCCAGGACGGTGCAGGCCCAGCCGGGCAGGGGCACGCCCATGGAGCCGGGGCGGACGTCCTCGCGCAGCGAGTCGTGCCAGGGGTTGATGATGAACATGCCGTGCTCGGTCTGCCCGTACTGGTCGCGGATCTCGCAGCCGAACTGCTCCTGCGACCACTCGATGACCTCGGGGGTGAGCGGCTCGCCGGCGGCGGAGGCGCGGCGCAGCTTGACGTCGGCGGGCGCGATGTCGCGCTTGGCGCGCATGGTGCGGTAGACGGTGGGCGCGGCGGCGAAGTTGGTGACGCCGTAGAACTGCAGGACCGCGAAGGCCAGCTCGGGGGTGTAACGGGCGTGGAGCAGGAGGCTGCGGCGGCCGACGGCCATCGGGCCGAGGATGCCGTAGTAGAGGCCGTACGCCCAGCCCGGGTCGGCGCCGTTCCAGAACACGTCGTCGGCGCGCACGTCGAGGCCCGTCTCGATGTACTGGTGGAACGCGGCGAGGGCGCGGACGGGCACCACGACGCCCTTGGGGGTGCCGGTGGTGCCGGAGGTGAAGAGCATGACCATGCCGGCGTCGGGGCCGGTGACGGCGGCGGCGCGGCCGGGTTCCTGCGCGGCGACGATGGTGGCGAGGTCGAGGTCGCCCTCCTCGGCCTCGAGGGCGTCGGCGAGCCCGGCGACGACGACGGGGCCGTCGAACGACTCGATCTTCCCGCGCTGGTCGGCGTCCGAGACGATCACCTTGGCGTCGCCGCCGGTGACGCGCATCTCGATGGCCGGCCACGCGAAGGCGGTGAACAGCGGCATGTGCACGGCGCCGAGGCGCCAGATGCCCATGAGGGTGAACACCAGGTCGGAGGACTTGGCCATGAGCGTGGCCACGCGGTCGCCCTCCCCCACGCCGAGCTCGGCGAGCGCGGCGGCGACCTTCTCGCTCTCGGTGCGGAGCTCGCCGTAGGTGATGTCGCGGCCCGAGAGGTCCGGGTCGATGACGGTGAAGGCGACGGCCTCCGGATCGTGGCGGTCGCAGAGGAACTCCGCGGCGCTGGCCTCCGGGATGTCGTACATCGCCAGGAGCTGCTCGGGGGTCATGGGGGCGCCGGTCGCGGCGGCGGAGGTCACGTCGGTCATAACCGGTGATTCTGTCCCAACGCGGGCGCGCGCGACTACCCACGGAAGTGCACCCCCTCTTTCGGGGTCTGGCGCCGGCGCCCGTCCCCGGTGCACTCTCATGGGATCGACCCCTTTGCCCTTCTCGCTGCCCGGAGGCACCCATGGCCGTGGACCGACTGCTCCCCACCGACGAGGCGTACGAGCTCCTCGACATGACCCGCCAGGTGGCGGACAAGCTGCTCGAGCCGATCGCGGCCGAGCACGAGAAGAACCACACCTACCCCGAGGGCCTGTTCGCCCAGCTCGGCGAGGTGGGCCTGCTGGGCCTGCCGTACCCGGAGGAGTTCGGCGGCGGTGACCAGCCGTACGAGGTGTACCTGCAGGTGCTCGAGGAGCTCGGCGCCCGGTGGGCCGCCGTCGCCGTCGCGACGAGCGTCCACGGCCTGTCCTGCTTCCCGCTGGCCACCGCGGGCACCGACGCGCAGAAGGCCGAGTGGCTGCCGGGCCTGCTCGCGGGCGAGCAGATCGGCGCCTACTCCCTCTCGGAGCCGCAGGCCGGCTCGGACGCGGCGGCGCTGCGCTGCCGGGCCACCCGGGAGGGCGACGAGTACGTGGTCACCGGCACCAAGTCGTGGATCACCCACGGCGGCGTCGCCGACGTCTACAACACCTTCGTGCGCACCGGCGAGGGCTCGCGCGGCATCTCATGCCTGCTCGTGCCCAAGGAGACCGAGAACCTGCACTTCGGCAAGCCCGAGGACAAGATGGGCCTCAACGGCGTGCCCACCACCACGGCCTCCTACGAGGGGGCGCGGATCGACGCCGGCCGCCTGCTCGGCGCCGAGGGCGACGGCCTGCGGATCGCCTTCTCCGCCCTGGACTCGGGCCGCCTCGGGATCGCGGCGGTGGCGACCGGCATCGCCCAGCGCGCCCTGGACGACGCGGTGGCCTACGCCAACGAGCGCGAGGCGTTCGGCAAGACGATCATCGGCCACCAGGGCCTGGGCTTCCTGCTGGCCGACATGGCCGCGGCCGTCGCCGGCGCCCGCGCCACCTACCTCGACGCCGCGCGCCGCAAGGACGCCGGGCGCCCGTACTCGCGGGAGGCCTCGATCGCCAAGCTCACCGCCACCGACGCCGCCATGAAGGTGACGACGGACGCCGTGCAGGTGCTGGGCGGCGTGGGCTACACCCGCGAGTTCCCGGTCGAGCGGTACATGCGCGAGGCCAAGATCACCCAGATCTTCGAGGGCACCAACCAGATCCAGCGCCTGGTGATCGCACGAGGCCTGTCCAACTGAGCCCTGCGCCTATGGTGGGCCGCATGGCCCCGCACTCTGACTCCCCC
>DUTZ01000426.1 GCA_012841845.1 Actinomycetales bacterium
GCGGGCGGGCGCGCGGCCGGCCGCGACCTGCGCCCCGCGCTGCGCCGCCTGCTCCCCTGGCCCGAGGCGTCCCGGTTCGACGAGCTGGTACCCGACCGCCTCGAGGTCCCCAGCGGGTCGTCGTACCGCGTCGACTACCCGGAGCCGGGCACCGACGACGCCCCCGTCCTGGCCGCCAAACTGCAGGAATGCTTCGGCTGGACCGCCTCGCCCGCGGTCTGCGACGGCCGCGCGCCCGTCACCGTGCACCTGCTCTCCCCCGCCGGGAGGCCCCTCGCGGTGACCGGCGACCTGGGGTTCTTCTGGCGCGAGGCCTATCCGGGCGTGCGCGCGGAGATGCGGGGGCGCTACCCCAAACACCCGTGGCCCGAGGATCCGATGACCGCCGAGCCGACACGCCGGACCAACCCGCGGCGCTGAGCGCCGGGCTCCGGCGGCGCCGAGCGCCGTACCCCGGCGACGGCCGCGTCGGTGGAGCGACCGCGACACCCCGCCTAGACTGTGCCCCAGGACACACGGGGGCCCGGCCCCTGTCCGGGCACCCCGACGCACGCGCGCCGCCGCCGAAGGGGTGATCACCATGGCCGCGTACACCGCCCCGCCGCCCCACCTCGCCGAGCTTCCCGGCAGGCCCCCGGTCCACGGCAAGGTGATCCCGCGGCGGCGCAACCTCCTCGGGGCGGCGCTCGCGCTCGGCGGCCTGGCGCTCGCGCTGGCCAGCCTCTTCCTCCCCTGGCTCACCACGGGCACGGCGGCCACGGGATCGCTCACCGCGATGGAGATCACCCAGACGATCGACGTCCGTAGTGTCGCCCCGATCCTCTTCATCGGACTCGTGGTGATCGCGCTGCTCGTCACCGTGACCGCGCTGACCCGGCTCGGGATCCTGGCGACGGCCGCGGCGGCCGTCTCGCTGGTGGTGCTGGCCTCCCACGTCGCCTTTGTCGCCATCCTCCACACGTCGTCGGGCTCCCCCGACCCCACCCTGTCGGGCCTGCCCGCGGACGCGAGCGTGGCCCACGGCCCGTACGTCGCCGGGCTCGGCTTCCTCCTCGCCCTGACGGGCGCCACCTGGGCCGCGCTGTCGGCGGAGGACGCCACGGCCCGGACCGCCGGCGGGACGCTCGCCCGGAACGAGACCCCGGGCTAGAAGACGACGACCGTGTCGCCCACGTGGAGCCGGTCGAAGTACGTGGCGGCCGCCGGCTGGTCCAGGCGGATGCAGCCGTGCGAGGCCGACGTCGGGTCGCCCTCGTGGAACGCGATGCCGCCGACGAAGTACACCGAGTACGGCATGGGGGCGTTGTTGAACAGGCGGCTCACCTCGTGCCGCACCTTGCGGGTGACCTGGAACGTCCCGCGCGGCGTCTCCCACCCGGCCTTGCCGTGCGACATCCGGACCGGGCCGTAGCTCAGCCGGCCGCCCGACTGCAGCCACGTGCGGTTGCCGTCGAGGTCCACGCACGCCGCGGCGGTCCGCGGGCACGGGCTCACCGGAGTGGGGTCCGCCGGCGGCGGCGGGGGCGGAGGCGGCGGCGGGGCCAGCC
>DUTZ01000028.1 GCA_012841845.1 Actinomycetales bacterium
GGGGCGCGGGGGACGGGCGGCGGGGGACGTGGCGCTGGGCCCGGCGCCGGCGCCGGCGCCGGAGTCGGATCCGGAGGCCCCGAGGGGCAGGGCCCGGCCGGCGACGACGAGGACCGCGTCGCCACACGCGTCGGCCATCCTCCGGTTGAGCGTGCCGAGCAGGTCGCCAAAGACCCGACCCGAGAGCGTGTCCGGGACCACGCCCAGCCCGACCTCGGGGGAGACCAGGACGAGCGGCCCCGGGTGGTCGGCCACCGCGTCCACGAGGGCGTCGATCTCCGCGGCGAGCCCGCGGCCGCCGTCGGTCCAGCCGAGCGTCGCGTCGAGACGAGCGGTGAGCCAGCCTCCCAGGTCGTCGACGAGGACCGTCGCGTCCGGGTGCTCCCGCAGGACCCGCGCCAGCTCGGTGGTCTCCTCGGTCACCCAGTCGGCGGGGCGGCGGTCGCGGTGCGCGGCGATGCGGTCGGCCATCTCGGCATCGGCGTCGTCCCGGCGCGCGGTCGCCACGTAGACCACCGGCGCGCCGGAGGCGGCGGCCACGGCCTCCGCGTGAGCGGACTTGCCCGAGCGGGTGCCGCCGAGGACGAGCAGGCGCATGGCGTTGGTGGCCTTCCGGGGTGTCGGGGAAACGGGGCGGGTGGGGTCAGATCGTGTCGCCGGGGCGGACCCGCGGGCGCGGGGTGCGGAGCATGCGGGGCTGGGTGGCGCGCATGACCGCGTAGAAGCCCAGGCCGAAGCCGGTGTCCTCGGTGTCCGGGAACCGCTCGCGGACCGCCTTGTTGACCGAGCGGCCGAGCAGGACGCCGTCCACGACGATCACCGCGATGAGGATGAGGAACAGCGTCTGGCTGTACATCATGAGCGTGGGGTCCGGGATGAGCTGGAACACGATGACGAACAGCGCCAGCGGCATGAACCAGTTGATGAGGCGCCGGTGGGTGTCCACCCAGTCGCGCGTGTACCGGCGGACCTCGCCGCGGTCCCGGGAGAGCACGTAGCGGTCGTCGCCGTCCAGCATGAGCTGGCGCCGCTCCTCGCGGGCCGCCCGCAGCTCGGCGCGGTGCGCCTTGCGCTCCTCCTTGGACATGCCGGCCTCGGCCGCCTTCTTGCGCTCCTTGGCCTCCTTGCGCGTCATCGGCGCCGTCACCGGGCCGGTGTGCAGGCCCCGGGCGCGCTCCTGGTCGCGGCGCTTGGGGGTGGGCTTGCCCTTGCCCGCCGGGCGCTTCGGATCGACGGCCGGCTCCGGGGCGGGGGCGGGCGTGGCCGCCCGGTCCTCCGGATCCTCGCCGGGCCGATCGTTCCTGGAGCCGAATGCGCGCAACTTCACGCACCCAGGCTAGGCGATGCCGCCGGGTGGCGGACATTCAGCCCGCGCGCGACGAGGGCGTACCGTGGAGCGGGAATAGAGGACGCCCGTCGGGGCGTTGCACCCCTCAGACGACCACCGACCCGTCTGTGACACCGCAAGGAGAACCGCTCATGACCACTGCAGAGAACACCGCCACCGGTGTGGTGCTCACCGACGCCGCGGCCTCCAAGGCCAAGGCGCTCCTCGAGCAGGAGGGGCGCGACGACCTCTCGCTGCGCATCGCCGTCCAGCCCGGCGGCTGCGCGGGCCTGCGCTACCAGCTGTTCTTCGACGACCGCACGCTCGACGGCGACGTCGTGGACGAGTTCGGCGGCGTCAAGCTGGCCGTGGACCGCATGAGCGTGCCGTACCTCACCGGCGCGTCGATCGACTTCGTGGACACCATCGAGAAGCAGGGCTTCACGATCGACAACCCGCAGGCCACCGGCTCCTGCGCCTGTGGCGACTCGTTCAACTGACCTCCGGCGGGGACGCCCCGCGCACCGACGACCC
>DUTZ01000427.1 GCA_012841845.1 Actinomycetales bacterium
CCGGAGGCCGCACCGGAGGCCGACGCCACGCCCGAGGCGCCCGCTCCGCGCCGGCCCCGACGTGCCGGGACCGCCGCGGCGACGGACACGGCGGCCACGCCCGACGCGGGGACCGCCGAGTCGGGCGCGGTTCCGCAGACCAACAAGCCGAGCACGCACACGGCCGCCGACGCCGACGCCGAGCGCATGGACTCGCAGAAGCAGCTGCTCAGCGGGATCGACTACACGCTCCCGCCGGTGAGCCTGCTCAAGGCCGGCGACCCGCCCAAGGCGCGCAGCGAGTCCAACGACCAGATGATCGAGGCCATCCAGGGCGTCCTCGAGCAGTTCAAGATCGACGCCGCCGTCACCGGGTTCACCCGCGGGCCGACGGTCACGCGCTACGAGGTCGAGCTGGGGCCGGGCGTCAAGGTCGAGAAGATCACCGCCCTGCACCGCAACATCGCCTACGCGGTCGCCACGGACAACGTGCGGCTCCTCGCGCCCATCCCCGGCAAGTCCGCGGTGGGCATCGAGGTGCCCAACCACGACCGCGAGATGGTCCGCCTGGCCGACGTCCTCACCGACCCCGGGACCGCGGCCAAGCACAACCCGATGCTCATCGGCCTCGGCAAGGACATCGAGGGCGACTTCGTCACCGCCGACCTGGCCAAGATGCCGCACCTGCTCGTGGCCGGCTCGACCGGCTCGGGCAAGTCGAGCTTCGTCAACTCCATGCTCGTCTCGCTGCTCACCCGGGCCACCCCGGACGAGGTGCGGCTCATCCTGGTGGACCCCAAGATGGTGGAGCTCACGCCGTACGAGGGCATCCCGCACCTCATCACGCCCATCATCACGCAGCCCAAGAAGGCGGCGGCCGCGCTCGCGTGGCTCGTCGAGGAGATGGAGCAGCGCTACCAGGACATGAAGTCCACGCGCGTGCGGCACATCACCGACTTCAACGAGCGCGTGAAGTCGGGCGAGATCACCACCCCGCCCGGCAGCGAGCGCGTGTACCGCCCGTACCCGTACATCGTGGCCGTGGTCGACGAGCTCGCGGACCTCATGATGACGGCCCCGCGCGACATCGAGGACGCGATCGTCCGCATCACCCAGAAGGCGCGCGCGGCGGGCATCCACCTGGTGCTCGCGACCCAGCGGCCGTCGGTCGACGTCGTCACCGGACTCATCAAGACCAACGTGCCGTCGCGGTTGGCCTTCGCCACCTCGTCGCTCACGGACTCCCGGGTCATCCTCGACCAGGCCGGCGCCGAGAAGCTCATCGGCATGGGCGACGGGCTCTTCATCCCCATGGGCGCCTCGCGGCCCATCCGCATGCAGGGCGCCTTCATCACCGACGAGGAGATCCACGAGGTCGTGGACTTCGCCAAGAACCAGGCGGAGCCCGACTACGACGAGTCGGTGACCTCGGCCAAGGAGGGCGACAAGAAGGAGATCGACGGCGACATCGGCGACGACCTCGACGACCTGCTGGCCGCCGTCGAACTGGTCGTGTCCAGCCAGTTCGGCTCGACCTCGATGCTGCAGCGCAAGCTGCGCGTGGGCTTCGCCAAGGCCGGCCGGCTCATGGACCTCATGGAGACCCGCGACATCGTCGGTCCCTCCGAGGGGTCCAAGGCGCGCGAGGTGCTGGTCAAGCCCGAGGAGCTCGCCTCGGTGCTGTGGATGATCAAGGGCGGGGAGCCGCCGGCGGACGCGGCCGACGGCGCCGACGCCGCGACCGACGACCTGGACCCGGCGCCCGTCGGCTGAGCGGGACGGCGGGCCGTCAGGTCAACAGGCCGTAGACCGGCATCCACTCCCGGACGGTGATGTCCGACACCAGTCCGCGCAGACAGTGGGGGTCCTCATCGACGAGCGCACGCGCGGCGTCGGCGTCGGGGGCCGACACGAGCAGCAGGGCGCCGCTGCCGTCGACGAAGGGCCCCACCGACCGGATCGCACCCCGCTCCACCTGGGTGGACAGCCACTCTCGGTGGGCGGGCTTGTTGGCCTCACGCTCCTCGGTCTGCGCGGGCTCGTAGGTGTAGGTGACGGCGAAGAACGGCATCGGCGGCGGGCTCCCTCGGTCTCGGGTGGGGCGTGCGGGTCCAGGGTATGACGACGCCCGTGGCTAAGGTGTGGGGGTGACCGCTTCCCCCGCCGACGAGGGTCGACCCGCCGCCGAGGTCCCCGTCCTCAACGTCGCCAACGTCCTCACCGTGCTGCGGATCGTGCTGGTCCCGGTGTTCCTCGTGGTCTTCTTCGTGGCCGGCGCCCAGGACCCGTGGTGGCGGGTGGGGGCGTTCGTCGCCTTCGTCGTCGCCATGGGTACCGACTACATCGACGGCTACCTCGCCCGCCGGCTCGGGCTGGTCACCGACTTCGGCAAGATCGCCGACCCCATCGCGGACAAGGCGCTCATGACGGCGGCGATGATCTCCCTGTCCGTCGTCGGCGAGCTGTACTGGTGGGTCACCGTCGTCGTGCTCGTCCGCGAGGTCGGCATCACCCTGTGGCGCCTGTTCGGGGTGGATCACGTCGTGGCGGCCAGCCCCGGCGGGAAGCTCAAGACGGTGACGCAGTCGGTCGGCGTGGGCATGCTCATCCTGCCTCTGCCGCACTGGTTCTGGCCGATCGAGTGGATCGTGGTGGGGATCGCGGTGGTGCTTACCGTGTACACCGGCATCGACTACCTCGTGAAGGCGCGGCGGGCGGCCCGGAGCGCGGTGTGAGCGCGCGGGAGGCGGAACTCGTCGCCCGACTGTCCGCCCGCGGCCTCACCGTGGCCACCGCCGAGTCGCTCACCGCCGGCCTGCTCGCGTCGCGGATCGCCGCGGTGCCTGGGGCCTCCGCCGTCCTGCGCGGCGGGCTCGTCGTCTACGCCACCGACCTCAAGCACACCCTGGCCGGTGTCCCCGACGAGGTGCTCGCGCGGCACGGCGCGGTCTCCTGCGAGACCGCGGCGGCGCTGGCGGACGGGGCGCGGTCGCGGTGCGGTGCCGACGTGGGGATCGGGCTGACCGGAGTGGCCGGCCCCGACCTCCAGGAGGGACACCCGGCCGGGACCGTCTACGTGGGAGTCTCCGGGCCGGACGGGCACGCGGAGGTCCTCGCGCCGGCGTTGCGGGGGGATCGCGCGCGGATCCGTGAGGCCGCGTGCCAGGTGGCCGTCGACCGGCTGCTCGAGATCCTCGGGAACGAAACCAGCGCGTGAGGCGTTGTACCCCGTGATGCCGAACATCCAGATGACCACGCTGCCCCGACCGGACGACCGGCCCGGGCGTCCGCTGCTCCGGGAGGCCCTGGGGACGGTTCTCCGCGGGCTGCGCGGGGAGACCGGCCGCACCCTCCGGGACGTCGCCGACGTCGCCCGGGTGAGCCCCGGCTACCTCTCCGAGATCGAACGCGGCCGCAAGGAGGCCTCGAGCGAGCTCCTGGCCGCGGTGTCCGACGCCCTCGACGTGTCGCTGGGTGAGATCCTCATCCGCGCCGCACTCGAGGTCTCCCCGCCCGGGACGGTCGCCGAGCCGGTGCTCGCGGCCTGACCCGCACGCCACCACACCCACCAGGACGTCGGTGGTCGCACACCGACCCCGTTCGGTACCGTGGTACCGACCCGTCGTCCGAATCGGCAGAAGGACACAACGCAGCGATGGCCAATCCGTTCGTCAAGGCATGGCGCTACCTCATGGCGCTGTTCGATTCGAAGATCGACGAGCACGCCGATCCCAAGGTGCAGATCCAGCAGGCGATCGCGGACGCGCAGCGTCAGCACCAGCAGCTCTCTCAGCAGGCGGCGGCGGTCATCGGCAACCAGCGCCAGCTGGAGATGAAGCTCAACCGTCAGCTCGCCGAGATCGAGAAGCTGCAGGGCTCCACGCGCCAGGCCCTGCAGATGTCCGACCAGGCCCGCCAGAACGGCGACGCGCAGAAGGCGACCGAGTACGAGAACGCCGCGGAGGCCTTCGCCGCGCAGCTCGTCACCGCCGAGCAGAGCGTCGAGGACCTCAAGGGGCTGCACGACCAGTCGCTGCAGGCCGCCGCGCAGGCCAAGAAGGCCGTCGAGCAGAACGCCATGGTGCTCCAGCAGAAGGTGGCGGAGCGCACCAAGCTGCTCAGCCAGCTCGAGCAGGCCAAGATGCAGGAGCAGGTCAGCGCGTCCCTGCAGTCCATGTCGGAGATGTCGGCCGGGGGCAACACCCCGAACCTGGACCAGGTCCGCGAGAAGATCGAGCGCCGCTACGCCAACGCGCTCGGCTCCGCCGAGCTCGCGCAGAACTCCGTGCAGGGGCGCATGCTCGAGGTCGAGCAGGCCTCCACCCAGCTCGCCGGCCACAGCCGCCTCGAGCAGATCCGGGCGTCCATGAAGGCCGAGGGCGGGCAGCTCGAGCAGGGCTCCGGTGCCACCGGGCAGCTCTCGGCGGGCCAGTCGACCCCGGCCACGCCGCCGCAGCAGCAGCAGGCGCAGACCGAACAGCAGTAGTGATCGCATCGGCCCCGGGCCGTCGGCGTCCGCGCCGGC
>DUTZ01000428.1 GCA_012841845.1 Actinomycetales bacterium
CCGACCTCGACGCGGACTGCGTCACCGCCCTCGCGCGCCTGGCGCGCCTCGCCGCCGGCTCCGCCGCCTCGCCGACGGGAGAACCCGCGTGACCGACTCGACGCGGCACAACGTCCCCCTCGTCTTCACCTCCCTCGTCCTGGGCATGCTCATCGTGGCCCTCGGGCAGATGATCTTCGCCACGGCGCTGCCGACGGTCGTCGCCGACCTCGGCGGCGTGGACAAGATGAGCTGGGTCATCACCGTCTACCTCCTCACGATGACCATCGGCCTGCCGGTGTACGGCAAGCTCGGCGACCAGATCGGCCGCAAGCCCCTGTTCGTGGGCGCGATCCTGCTCTTCCTCGCCGGCTCGGTGGTCGGCGCGCTCGCCCCGACCATCGACCTGCTCATCGTGGCGCGGGCCGTCCAGGGGCTCGGCGGCGGCGGACTCATGGTGCTCTCGCAGGCGATCGTCGCCGACGTCGTCCCCGCCCGGCAGCGCGGCCGCTACATGGGGATCATGGGCGCGGTCTTCGGGCTCTCCTCCGTGCTCGGGCCGCTGCTCGGCGGGTTCTTCACCGACGGCCCCGGCTGGCGTTGGGCGCTGTGGTTCAACGTGCCCGTCTGCCTGGTGGCGCTCGGCGTGGCCGTCGTCTCCCTCCACCTGCCGCGGCGCGGCACCGCCGCGCGCGCGGATTGGCCGGGGATCGTGCTCATGGCCGTGGGCACCACCGCGCTCATCCTCGCCACCACGTGGGGCGGGCAGCGCTACGCGTGGACCGATCCGCGGATCCTCGGCCTCGGTGCACTGTTCCTCGCCTGCGCCGTCGGCTTCGTCGCGGTCGAGCGCCGCGCCGCCGACCCGCTCATCCCGATGAGCCTGTTCGCCGAGCGCAACTTCACCGTCACCACCGGCGCCGGGCTGATCGTGGGAGTAGCCATGTTCGGGTGCGTCGTCTACATGCCCACCTACATCCAGATGGTCCACGGCCTCGACCCCACGACCGCCGGCCTCATGGTGACGCCGATGATGGCCGGGATGATGGGCACGTCGATCGTCATCGGCTTCGTCGTGAGCCGCACCGGGCGCTACAAGTGGTACCCGATCGTCGGCACGCTCGTCATGGCCGTGGGGCTGTGGTTCATCGGCTCGCTCGAGGAGACCGACTCGCTCGTCCACCTGGGGGCCGTGCTCTTCGTCTTCGGCTTCGGGCTCGGCCTGACCATGCAGATCCTCGTTCTGATCGTCCAGAATTCGTTCCCGGTGGCCATGGTCGGCACCGCCACGGCGTCCAACAACTTCTTCCGCCAGATCGGCGCGACGATGGGCTCGGCGGTGGTCGGCTCGCTCTTCGTCAGCCGTCTGGCCGGCCTCATGGACGACCGCGTCCCACCGGCCGTCGAGTCCCTCGGCCCCGAGGGCGCACACCTCGCCGACCGGTTCGTGGCCGGTGCGGGCGGCGCCAACACCCTCGGCCCCGACGTCCTCGCCGGGCTGCCCGGGGCGCTCCACGACGCGATCACCAGCTCGTACAACGACGCACTGGTGCCGATCTACCACCTGATGGTGCCGTTCCTCGTCGCCGCCGCCCTCGTGCTGTTCCTCGTCCGGGAGGACGCGCTCAAGGAGACGATCGAGTAGGCCGAGTAGGTCTTCCAAATTGAGAGCCGCGCCAACGGCGCCGCCCACCTCTGCGCCACGAGCTGGGGCGGGCCCCCGGCAGCACCGTCTACGCCGGAAGGGTGCGCTTCTCTCACCGGGTGCACATCGGCGACGTGGTCGAGGTGCACGCACGTCTCCTGCACACTGGCGCCGAGACGATGCACGTGTCGGTCCACGTCCGCTCCGGGGGGCCCACGTCGCCGGAACGCACGCTCACGACGCACTGTCTCACCGTGTGCGCGGTGCCGGAGTCCCCGACGTCCCGGGGAGATGGCTACTCGCCCGCGTCCTCCTCCGTGTACTTACGCTGACGCTCCCGCGCACCGTGGGTGAGGCGGCGCAGGTCGGTCTCCGAGTCGAACCCCGAGCCCAGGCCACCGGCCACGACGCCCATGGCCGCGCTGAGCCAGGCGACGTCGAGGTACCCGCCCACCCCCGGCGGATGACCGATGACGCTCTCCATGAAGCCGGGGTCGATGACGATCACACCCGCGACCAGGATGAGCACGACGAGGAGCAGATACAGGCCCGTGATCACGAAGGTCAGCGTGACCACCGTGGAGAGGTTGTAGAGCAGGACGACCGTCGCCAGCCGGGACCGGACCGGCCGGTCCCACAGTCGATTGCGCACGACAAGCCAGGCGACCATCGAGACGACGGCCAGCACGGAGACGAGCGCCAGCCTGGCCGCGGAGAGCCGGTCCGCCATGACCCAGATCGAGTTGTAGAAGATGCCGAAGGCGCCCGTGGCGGCCGCCGCCGCGAGCGCCCCCGAAAGCCTCGGCGCCGTCCGGGCGGGCTCGTTCGCGGCGACCATCCCGAGGACGGTGCGGAGCCCGCCGAGACCACGGGGCGCGCGGAGCACGGGATGCGCATCGCCCCGCGTGGTGCCCCATCGGCCCCCGGCCGACCGGTGCGGCCGCTCCG
>DUTZ01000429.1 GCA_012841845.1 Actinomycetales bacterium
GCAGATCGGGGCGGCGACCCGCCGCTCGAAGCGCGTACCGAGGAGTTGGGGGACCAGGGTGAGGGCCGCGTGTGCGGACAGGAGGCCACCGACGACCCGGGCCCGCTCCGTCCGCCGGCCCGCCCAGAGAGCGGCCCCGGCCTCCGCGACGAGGACCGGGACGCTCGCGGCCGAGACGAGTCGGCCCGTGCGTCCGTCCGCGATCCGACCGCCGGCGACCAGGTCGTGGGGAAGTCGTCCGGAGAGGACGAGCAGATGGGGGACACAGCCGGCGAGGAGCGATCCCGCCGTCACGACCGCCGCGGGGTGCATGTCTCAGGCCGCGTGGAGGGTCCGCAGGATGCCCGTGAGGTAGCCCAGGCGGGCGATCTCGGACGGTCGGAACGACGGGCCGCCCGGGCGGCCCACCACGAGGACGTGGCCGAAGGCCAGTGGTGCGGCGGCCAGCGCGGTGTCCATGGAGGTCCACTCCTCGGGAACGGTGGACTCGTCGAGCCCGGTCGCGTGCTCCAGTCCCTCGAGCGCCGGGACGTCGTCGCCCTCCCACAGCGGTGCGGACTCACCGCGCGCGACCAGACGACAGCCATTGCCGGTGACCTCGACCACGATGGCCCACCCGACACGCAGGACGGCGGGGAGTTCGTCGGCGAGCATCTGCGGCGCGCCGGCCCCGGCGTCGGACACGGCGTCGATGAGCTCGAGCTCGCGATGAGCGTCGAGGACCCCGCCGAAGGGTCGGAGCGAGTCCACCGCCACGCCGTCGAGGCGCTCGGCCGCGGTGATGAGCGCGTCGGGCATGGTCGCGTGCGGGACGTTGACCACGATGTCGTCCACGGCGACGCCGTCGAAGCGGTCCACGACGTCCAGGCTGACGATGTCCGCACCCACGCTGCCCAGGGCCACGGCGAGCGACCCGAGGCTGCCGGGCCGGTCGGGCAGGGACACGCGGAGCAGATAGGTCATGGAGCCATTGTGCCGCACCGAATCCGGCTGACTAGGCTGGGCCGGTACCGACCACGCCACGGAAAGGGCAGGACACGTGACCTCGATCTCACGCGAGGACGTCGCGCACCTGGCCAGGCTCTCGCGCCTGGACCTGAGCGACGCCGAGCTCGACGCCTTCGCCGGTCAGCTCACCGACATCCTGGACCACGTGCAGGCCGTGTCCGAGGTGGCCGCGGACGACGTCCCGGCGATGAGCCACCCGACCGCGATCTCCAACGTGTACCGCGACGACGAGGTGCGCCCCGGCCTCACCCCGGAGCAGGCGCTCGACCAGGCCCCGGCCGCCGACGAGCAGCGCTTCGAGGTCCCGCAGATCCTCGGGGAGGAGTGACGATGACCGGAACCACCGACCTGACCACCGCCACGGCGGCGGAGCTCGCCGCCCGGATCGCCACCCGCGAGATCTCCTCGGAGGAGGTCACGCGCGCCCACCTCGACACGATCGGCGAGGTCGACGGCGAGATCAACGCCTTCCTCCACGTGGGCGCCGACGAGGCGCTCGACGCCGCCCGCGCCGTGGACGCCCGCATCGCCTCCGGTGAGCGGGTCGGCCCGCTGGCCGGCGTCCCGGTGGCGCTCAAGGACGTCTTCACCACCACCGACGCGCCCACCACGTGCGGCTCGAAGATGCTCGAGGGCTACCGGGCGCCGTACGACGCGACGGTGACGGCGAAGCTGCGCGAGGCGGGCCTGCCGATCCTCGGCAAGACCAACATGGACGAGTTCGCGATGGGCTCCTCCACCGAGAACTCCGCGTACGGGCCCACGCTCAACCCGTGGGACCACTCGCGGACGCCGGGCGGCTCGGGCGGCGGCTCGGCCGCGGCGCTCGCCTCGTACCAGGCGCCCATCGCGATCGGCACCGACACGGGCGGCTCGATCCGCCAGCCGGCCGCGCTCACCGCGACGGTCGGCGTCAAGCCCACCTACGGCACCGTCTCCCGGTACGGGCTCGTCGCCTGTGCGTCCTCACTCGACCAGGGCGGTCCGTGCGGTCGGACCGTCGAGGACACGGCGCTGCTGCACCAGGTAATCGCCGGGCACGACCCGCGGGACTCCACCAGCCTCGACGTGCCGATCGCCGACATGGTGGCCGCCGCCCGCGAGGGCGCGTCGGGCGACCTGTCGGGCGTCCGGGTCGGCGTGGTCAGGGAGTTCGCCGGGGAGGGCTACCAGGAGGGCGTCGAGGCGTCGTTCCGGGCCGCGGTGGAGACCCTGACGGGCCTCGGTGCCGACGTCGTGGAGGTCTCGTGCCCGAACTTCCGGTACGCGCTGCCCGCCTACTACCTCATCCTCCCGTCCGAGGTCTCCAGCAACCTCGCCCGCTTCGACGCCATGCGCTACGGCCTGCGTCTGGACGAGGGCGGCATGTCCGCCGACCAGGTGATGTCGGCGAGCCGCGAGGCCGGGTTCGGCGACGAGGTCAAGCGCCGCATCATGCTGGGCACCTACGCGCTGTCGGCCGGCTACTACGACGCGTTCTACGGGCAGGCGCAGAAGGTCCGCACGCTCATCGCGCGCGACTTCGCGGCCGCGTACGAGCAGGTGGACGTCCTGGTCTCGCCCACGACGCCCACCACGGCGTTCCCGCTGGGGGAGAAGGTCGACGACCCGGTCGCCATGTATCTGTTCGACCTGTGCACGCTCCCGCTCAACCTCGCCGGGCACTGCGGGATGTCCGTGCCGTCGGGGCTGGCGGATGGGCTGCCCGTGGGACTGCAGATCATGGCGCCCGCGCTGGCCGACGACCGCCTCTACCGCGTGGGCGCGGCCTACGAGGCGGCCCGGGGCGCGATCGCGTGACGGGGTCCGCGTGACGGTGATCCCCGAGCGGGACGCCTGGAAGGCGCTCGCCGCGCTGGTCATCGGGTTCTTCATGATCCTGGTCGACCAGACCATCGTCGCCGTCGCCACCGAGGCGTTCGTCACCCAGCTCGGGGCCTCGACGAACCAGGTCATCTGGGTCACCAGCGCCTACCTGCTCGCCTACGTCGTCCCGCTGCTGTTCACCGGGCGGCTCGGCGACCAGATCGGACCCCGCACCGTAGCGATCGCCGGGCTCGTGCTGTTCACCGGCGCGTCGCTGTGGTGCGGGCTCGCCGGCAGCGTCGAGGAGCTCATCGTCGCCCGGGTGGTGCAGGGCCTGGGGGCGGCGCTACTCACGCCCCAGTCGCTGAGCGTCATCAACAAGATCTTCCGGCCGGACCGCCGGGGCGCGGCCATGGGCACGTGGGGGGCCGTGGCCGGGATCGCCTCGGTGGTCGGCCCCGTCGCGGGCGGCGTGCTGGTGGACTCCCTGGGCTGGCGGTGGATCTTCTTCGTCAACATCCCCTTCGGGGTCCTCGCGGTGATCCTGGTGTGGCTGTGGGTGCCGCGGCTGCCCACGACGCGGCACCGCTACGACGGCGCGGGCATCGTCCTGTCGGCCCTGGGCATGTTCCTGCTGGTCTACGGGATTCAGCAGGGGGAGTCGCACGGGTGGGACACGCCGACGCTCGCGCTCATCGCCGCCGGCGTGGTCGTGCTCGTCGCCTTCGTGTGGTGGCAGTCGCGGGTCCGCACCGAGCCGCTGGTGCCGCTGCGGTTGTTCCGCGACCGGAACTTCTCGCTCGGCAACACGGCCGTCACCACGATCGGGTTCGTCACCGCCGGCACCATGGTGCCGTTCATGTTCTACCTCCAGACGGTCCGCGAGCAGACGCCCACCCAGGCCGGCCTCATGCTGCTGCCGATGGCGCTCGTCGCGGGCTTCCTCGCCCCGCTGGTCGGGCGCCTGGCGGACCGCTTCGACCCGCGGTTGTTCACCGCGGTCGGCTACGGCTCCTACGCGGTGGCCCTGGCGTGGGTCGCGCTCATCCTGGGCTCCGACGTCCCGGTGTGGGTGCTGCTCATCCCCATCGGGCTCATGGGCGTGGCCAACGGCTGCGTGTGGGCCCCCACCTCGTCCACCGCCATGCGGCGGCTCGACCCGGCGATCGCCGGCGCCGGCTCGGGCGTCTACAACACCACCCGCCAGGTCGGGGCCGTGCTGGGCTCGGCCGCGATCGGCGCGCTCATGCAGACCCGCATGGCGGCGACCGGGGACGCCGCGCAGGGGATCGCCGAGGCGATGTGGCTGCCCGCCGTCGTCGTCCTGGTGGGCGGCGTGGCCACCATGTTCTTCCGCACGACACCCCCACCCCCGCGCGGGAGCCGCGGGTGAACACTCGGTGACCTCCGGCAGGTGAGGTCGCCCCACC
This sequence comes from Actinomycetales bacterium, assembly GCA_012841845.1. Taxonomy (GTDB): domain Bacteria; phylum Actinomycetota; class Actinomycetes; order Mycobacteriales; family Mycobacteriaceae; genus Dietzia. The sequence goes on from DUTZ01000429.1 coordinate 4,245, forward strand.
CCTAGACTGCGGGGGAACCGAGAGGAGCACGACGTGCGAGTAGGCGTACTCACCGCCGGCGGAGACTGTCCCGGCCTCAACGCGGTCATCCGAGCGCTGGTCCGGACCTGCAACGCGGAGTACGACACCCCGGTCCTGGGCTTCCAGGACGGGTGGTCGGGGCTGGTCTACGACAGGGCCATGCCGCTGTTCGACGACGAGTCGATCGACCGCATCCTGCTGCGCGGCGGGACGATCCTCGGCACGGGCCGTCTCAACCCGGACATCCTCACGGCCAGCCTCCCGGAGATCCGCAACACGCTCGAGCGTCACGCGCTCGACGCGCTGGTGGCGATCGGCGGCGAGGGCACGCTCAAGGCCGCCCGCTGGCTCACCGAGAACGGCATCCCCGTGGTGGGCGTGCCCAAGACGATCGACAACGACGTCGGGGGCACCGACTACACCTTCGGCTTCGACACCGCGGTCTCGATCGCCTCGGACGCCATCGACCGCCTGCACACCACCGCCGAGTCGCACGAGCGCGTCATGCTCGTCGAGGTGATGGGCCGGCACGCCGGCTGGATCGCGCTGCACGCGGGCCTGGCCTCGGGCGCGCACATGATCGTCATCCCCGAGGTGCCGTTCGACATCGACTTCGTGTGCAAGGTCATGAAGCGCCGGTTCCAGATGGGCGAGGCCTACGGCATCTGCGTGGTGGCCGAGGGCGCGACGCCCGCCGAGGGGACCGGCATGTCGCTCTCCGACGGCGGGGTGGACCAGTTCGGCCACCAGGTCTTCACCGGCGTCGCCGACCAGATGGCGACGGCCATCAAGGAGCGCATGCAGCGCGACGTCCGCACCACGGTGCTCGGCCACATCCAGCGCGGCGGCACCCCCACCGCGTACGACCGCGTCCTGGCCACCCGCTTCGGGATCCACGCCGCCCACGCGGTCCACCGCGGCGACTTCGGTCAGATCGTGGCCCTGCGGGGCGAGCTCATCGAGATGGTGTCGGTCGCGGACGCGGTCCGTGACCTCAAGGTGGTGCCCGAGGCGCGCTACCGGGAGGCCGCGAGCCTGTTCGGGTGAGTGAACCGGCCGCGGGGCCCCGACGTACGATGACGGACATGACTTCCGCGCCCGCCCCCGTGGACTACGCCGACGTGATCGCCGCCTACGACCCCGTGATGGGGATGGAGGTGCACGTCGAGCTCCACACCGCCACCAAGATGTTCTGCGGCTGCCCGACCGCCTTCGGCGCGGCGCCCAACACCCAGGTCTGCCCGGTGTGCATCGGGCTGCCCGGGGCGCTGCCGGTGGCCAACGAGCAGGGCGTGGAGTGGGCCATCAAGATCGGTCTGGCCCTGAACTGCTCGATCGCGCCGTACAGCCGGTTCGCGCGGAAGAACTACTTCTACCCGGACCAGCCGAAGAACTACCAGATCTCGCAGTACGACGAGCCGATCGCCCACGACGGGTACCTCGACGTCCAGCTCGAGGACGGCACCACGTGGCGTGTGGAGATCGAGCGCGCGCACATGGAGGAGGACACCGGCAAGTCCACCCACATCGGGTCGGCGACCGGCCGCATCCACGGCGCCACCCACTCGCTGCTCGACTTCAACCGGGCCGGCGTGCCGCTCATCGAGATCGTCTCCAAGCCGATCGTGGGCGCGGGGGAGCGGGCCCCCGAGATCGCGCGCGCCTACGTCACGGCCCTGCGCGACCTGCTCAAGAGCCTCGACGTCTCCGACGTGCGGATGGACCAGGGCTCGATGCGTTGCGACGCCAACGTCTCGCTCATGCCCAAGGGCGCGACCGAGTTCGGCACCCGCACCGAGACCAAGAACGTCAACTCGCTACGCAGCGTGGAGACCGCCGTGCGGTTCGAGATGTGCCGCCAGGCCGGCGTGCTCCAGGCCGGCGGCGAGGTGATCCAGGAGACCCGACACTTCCAGGAGGCCGACGGCACCACGACCGCCGGGCGCCGCAAGGAGACCGCGGAGGACTACCGGTACTTCCCGGACCCGGATCTCGCCCCGGTCGAGCCGTCCGCCGAGCTCATCGAGCGGATCCGCGCCGAGCTGCCCGAGCTGCCGTGGGTGCGCCGCGCCCGCGTCCAGGCGGAGTGGGGGGTCTCGGACGAGGAGATGCGCGACCTCGTCAACGCCGGGGCGCTGGACCTCATCCTGGCGACGGTCGACGCCGGCGCCCCGCCGGCCGAGGCCCGCTCGTGGTGGGTCTCCTACCTCACACAGCAGGCCAACAAGCGCGGGACCGACCTCGCGGGACTCGCGATCACGCCCGCGCAGCTCGCGCGCGTGATCGAGCTGGTGTCCGCGGGCACGCTCACCAACAAGCTCGGCCGGCAGGTCGTCGACGCCGTCCTCGACGGCGAGGGCGAGCCGGACGCGATCGTGGCCGACCGCGGGCTCGAGGTGGTCCGCGACGACTCGGCCCTGCAGAAGGCCGTCGACGACGCCCTGGCCGCCCAGCCGGACATCGCCGACAAGATCCGCTCCGGCAAGGTGCAGGCCGCCGGCGCGATCGTCGGTGCGGTGATGAAGGCGACCCGGGGCCAGGCCGATCCGGCCCGGGTCAAGGAGCTCGTCATCGCGGCCTGCAGCTGACGGCGGCTCAGACCCGCGCCTCGCCCCCGCCCCCGGCGTCGGGGAGGATGACGGCCCGGTCGTCGGTCCCGACGGGCTCGCCGCCGTTCTTGTTGGTGGTGCCCGCCAGGAGCACGCCCTCCGTCAGCGCGGTGAGGCCGGTCAGGCGCCCGTAGCGCTCCTCCGCGCGGGACTCGGGCTGCCCCTGCGCCGCGCCGCCGGAGGTCGCGAGCGTGTCGACCCGCTCGGCGTCCGGCAGGGCCACGGAGAGCGAGTCGGGCAGGGCCGCGCAGCCGCCGACCGCGCGCTGCTCCGGCCAGGTCCACACGACCCGGTCGGGGGTCCGGGCCACGACGCCACGGTCGGTGGTGGCGGTGAGGAACACCTCGTCGTCGACCGTGCACAGCCCCCGGACCTCGCCGAGGTCGCGGGCCAGGACCTCGGGCCGCTCGGCGCGGCCGACGCCGGTGAAGTCGGGGAAGCGCAGCAGCTCCCCGCCGACCGCCACGGTGAGGAGGTCGTCGACGAAGGCCAGACCGCCGGAGGCGGCCGGGGCGAGCTCGGCGACGGTGCGGGGGGCGTCGCCGCGGGCGAGCCGCTCGACCCGGGTCGGCCCGTCACCCACCACGAGGACGTAGACCAGACGGTCCTCGGCGAAGTCGGGGGAGGGGGCGACGGCCGCGACGCGTCCGCCCCGGGGGTCGACGCGGCCGAAGTCCTCCGGGTCGGCGTCGACGGAGACGACCCGGATGCGGCCGCCCTCCTCGGCGAGGAGGGCCTTCTCCCCGATCCCGGCGACCGCGACCGCCGGCTCGAGGCAGGTGGCGATGACCGCGGGGTCGGGGTCGTCGCACGGGCCGGGCTCGGCCGGCTCCTCCGCCGGCTCCGAGGTGGTCGGGGGCTGGTCGGGTTCGCGCTGGCCGGGTGGTGCGGAGGGCGGCGGCGCGCCCATGCCGGGGCCCTGGGCCGGGGTGAACGGCGAGTCGAGGCGGTCGTCGAACCGGGCGCAGCCGGAGACGGCCAGTGCCACCACCAGCCCGAGCGCGACGGATCTCATGCCGACCAGCGTACGGCGCGGCCGCCGTGTCGCCCGCGTGGCGTCCGTAATGCCGCCTATGGTCGGGACGTGACTTCCTCCACGCCCGGCGACGACTCCCGTACCGAGATCATCCACGACGTCGACTATCCGCTCGACGTCCCGACGACCTCGGGCTCCGGCATCGGAAGCAGCGGTGCCGAGAGGGCGGCCGCGTCCACCTCCTCGGGGGCGGCGACCAGCCGCATGCCCGCGGCGTCGGCCCGGGACGCCGGCGCCGACTCCGGGACCGACACGTCCACGCGCGCGTTCGCCACCGACACCGGCGGGTACGACGCATCCGGCCCGCTGCCGTACGGCGACCAGCCCACGACGGTCGAACCGACCCGCCGGGCCGAGGCCCCCGGGCGCGGCACCGCCGATCTCGGGCTGTTCCTGCTGCGGGTGACGGTGGGCGTGCTGCTGGCCCTGCGCGGGCTGCAGAAGCTCTTCGGGGTGTTCTCCGGCCCGGGCATCGACGGCTTCACGGCGATCCTCACCGACGCCGGGTTCGAGCAGGCCCGGATCCTCGCCGTGGCCGGCGGGGCGCTGGAGCTCATCGGCGGCGTCATGCTGGTCGTGGGGCTGGCGACCCCCGTGGCGGCCGCGGGGCTCCTCGGCCTGGTGGGGCTCGGTGCCGCGATCCGCCTCACCGGGCCCGAGACGGTGGCCCTGCTCGGCGAGACGACCCGCGGGCTGGACACGTCGATCCTCTACGGCGTGGCGCTGCTCGCCCTGCTGTTCGCCGGACCCGGCCGCTGGTCGGCCGACCGCCGGTGGGCCTGGTCGTACCGGCCGCGGTTCAGCGGCCTCGTCTGGCTCCTCGTGGCGCTCGCGGCGGCCGCGCTCGTCTGGTACTTCCTCAACGGCACCAACCCGCTCACGTCGGTGGTGGACAGCGCGCCGGTCACCGCCGGCGAATAGCCCGCCGGGGCCCCTACTCGGGCAGGACCCGCACGGCCCCCTTGTCGGCCGACGAGGCCATTGAGGCGTACGCGCGCAGCGCGGTGGAGACCGTGCGTTCGCGGCTGGTCGGGCGCCACGGCAGCGGCCCCTTCTCCTCCCGGCGGCGGGCGAGCTCGTCGTCGTCGACCTCCACGCTGATGGAGCGGGTGGCCACGTCGATCGTCACCACGTCGCCGTCGCGGAGCAGGCCGATGGGGCCGCCGGCGGCGGCCTCCGGGGCGATGTGGCCGATGGACAGCCCCGAGGAGCCGCCGGAGAAGCGGCCGTCGGTGATGAGCGCGCACTTGGTGCCCAACCCGGCGCCCTTGATGAACGCCGTGGGGTGCAGCATCTCCTGCATGCCCGGCCCGCCCGCGGGGCCCTCGTAGAGCACCACGAGCACCTCGCCGGCCTGCAGGGTCTTGTCGAGGATCACCGAGACGGCCTGCTCCTGGGACTCCACGACCCGGGCGGGGCCACTGAAGTGGAAGTGCTCCTCGGAGACGCCGGCCGTCTTGAAGATCGCGCCGTCCGGGGCGATGTTGCCGCGCAGGACCGCCAGGCCGCCCTCGGCGGTGGCCGGGTGCTCGACGGAGTGGATGCAGCCGTTCTCGGCGTCCGTGTCGAGCGACTCCCAGCGGTTGTCGGTGGAGAACGGCTCGATGGTGCGGACCCCGCCCGGGGCGGCGTGGAACAGCTCGATCGCCCGCTCGGTGGCCGTGCCGCCGCGGATGTCCCAGTCGGCGAGGTACTGCTCGAGCGAGGGGGAGTGGACCGAGTGGACGGACGCGTCGAGCAGGCCGCCGCGGTGCAGCTCGCCGAGGATCGCGGGGATGCCGCCGGCGCGGTGGACGTGCTCCATGTAGTAGTCGGAGTTCGGGGCGACCTTGGCCAGGCACGGGACCCGGCGCGAGATCTCCTCGATGTCGTGGAGGTCGAAGTCCACCTCGCCCTCCTGCGCGGCGGCGAGGATGTGCAGCACCGTGTTGGTGGAGCCACCCATGGCCACGTCGAGGGCCATGGCGTTGGAGAAGGCGGCCTTGGTGGCGACGGAGCGCGGCAGGACCGAGTCGTCGTCGTCCCGGTAGTAGCGGCGGCACAGGTCGACGACGAGGCGGCCGGCCTCGGCGAAGAGTTCCCGCCGCGCGCTGTGCGTGGCGAGCGTGGAGCCGTTGCCGGGCAGGGACAGGCCCAGGGCCTCGGTGAGGCAGTTCATCGAGTTGGCGGTGAACATGCCCGAGCAGGAGCCGCAGGTGGGGCAGGCCGAGCGCTCGATGGAGTCCAGGCCGTCGTCGTCGACCGCCGAGTTGGCGGAGGCGGAGATCGCCGTGATGAGGTCGGAGCCGGCCTTGACCACGCCGTCCACGACCACGGAGAAGCCGGACTCCATCGGGCCGCCGGAGACGAACACGGTGGGGATGTTCAGGCGCATCGCCGCGTTGAGCATGCCCGGGGTGATCTTGTCGCAGTTGGAGATGCACACCAGCGCGTCCGCGGTGTGCGCGTTGACCATGTACTCCACCGAGTCCGCGATGATCTCGCGGCTGGGCAGGGAGTAGAGCATGCCGGCGTGGCCCATCGCGATGCCGTCGTCCACCGCGATGGTGTGGAACTCGCGGGCGACGCCGCCGGCCGCGGTGATCTGCTCGGCGACGATCTCGCCGACGTTCTTGAGGTGCACGTGGCCCGGGACGAACTGGGTGTACGAGTTGGCGACGGCGATGATCGGCTTGCCGAAGTCGGCGTCGGTCATCCCGGTGGCGCGCCAGAGCGCGCGGGCGCCCGCGGCGTTGCGTCCGGCGGTGCTGGTGCGTGACCTCAGGGGCGGCATGGGACCTCGTTCCTCGTCGTGGACGGACCCGTCGATTCTACGCCGCGCCCCCTGTCAGGCCTGGTACGGGTCGCGGATGCGGCCGCGGCTCGCCTCGGACAGGCGGGGCAGGTCGTGGAACGACACACCGCCCATCGGCAGCGAGTCCTCCCCGGTGGTGACGAGACGCGCGAAGCCGCTCTTGGGGAACATGACGCCCTTGACGTCGTCCCACGGCACGCTCCGGGACGACCTCCAGGTCGACAGGTGGACCCCCTCGTCGTCGACCCGGGTCCGGGTGCGGGCCACCCACCACCCGAAGCCGAGGGGGACGAGCACCAGCCATCCGAGGGCCACGGGGTAGGCGGCGACCGGCCAGAGGATCGCCAGGACGAGGATGCCCACGACGAGGTACGACATGGGGTTGACGCGGAAGAGCGCGCGGTCCCGGGGGGTCGACTCCGGGACGGGGGGTCTGATCGAGGAGCTCATGATGTGCCCCAGTCTCGCACGGCCCACGATGTGGGATCGCGGTTCCACGAGTTGACGCTGCCGCCGGCGTCCGCCTACGCTGGGGCGCGTGAACACCTGGAACGGTCTCGTACTCGGCCGGCGCGTCGGCGCCTGAGCCGTTACCTGGCTTCCCGTCGACGCGCACCCTCGCCGGCCCCCTCTGGCCGCCGGGGGTTTTTTGTTGCCCCCGACACAGGCCTCCACGACCAGCACGAAGGACACTTGAAGTGAGCGCACCAACGGCACATCCCGGACCGCGTCCGGGCGCAGAGCAGAAGGCCCGGTCCGCGGCCCCCGAGCGCATGACCGGGGCCCAGGCGGTCGTCCGGTCCCTCGAGGAGATCGGCACCGACGTCGTCTTCGGCATCCCCGGCGGGGCGATCCTCCCCGTCTACGACCCGCTGTACGACTCGGTCAAGGTCCGGCACGTGCTGGTCCGCCACGAGCAGGGGGCCGGGCACGCCGCCACGGGCTACGCCCAGGCGACCGGCCGGGTCGGCGTGTGCATGGCCACCTCCGGGCCCGGCGCCACGAACCTCGTCACCCCGCTGGCGGACGCCCAGATGGACTCCGTGCCGGTCGTGGCCATCACCGGCCAGGTCGGCACCCCGCTCATCGGCACGGACGGCTTCCAGGAGGCCGACATCTCCGGCATCACGATGCCGATCACCAAGCACAACTTCCTCGTGTCGCACGGCGACGACATCCCGCGGGTCATGGCGGAGGCGTTCCACATCGCCCAGACCGGCCGCCCGGGCGCGGTCCTGGTGGACATCCCCAAGGACGTCCTCCAGGAGGAGATGACCTTCTCGTGGCCGCCGGAGATGAAGCTGCCCGGCTACCGCCCCGTGACCAAGCCCCACGGCAAGCAGATCCGTGAGGCGGCCCGGCTCATCGCCAAGGCCTCCCGCCCGGTGCTCTACGTGGGCGGTGGCGTGATCAAGGCCGACGCGGCGCCCGAGCTGCTCCAGCTCGCCGAGCTCACCGGCATCCCGCTGGTCACCACGCTCATGGCGCGCGGCGCGTTCCCGGACTCGCACCGGCTGCACTACGGCATGCCCGGCATGCACGGCAGCGTCGCCGCGGTGGCCGCGCTGCAGAAGTCGGACCTGCTCGTCACCCTCGGCGCCCGGTTCGACGACCGCGTGACCGGCCGGCTCGACACCTTCGCCCCCGAGGCCAAGGTGGTCCACGCCGACATCGACCCGGCGGAGATCGGCAAGAACCGCGCCGTGGACGTGCCGATCGTCGGCGACATCAAGGAGGTGCTCGTCGAACTCGTCGAGACGCTGCGCGGCGAGCGCGAGTCGGGTGCGCTGCGCGCGCCGGCGGACTGGGTCGCCCAGCTCGACGAGATCCGGGGCGAGTACCCGCTCGGCTACGGCCCCCAGTCGGACGGCTCGCTGAGCCCCGAGTACGTGATCGAGCGGCTCAGCGCCGCCGCCGGCCCGGACGCGATCTACTGCGCGGGCGTGGGCCAGCACCAGATGTGGGCCGCCCAGTTCGTGCAGTACGAGAAGCCGCGGACGTGGCTCAACTCCGGCGGCCTGGGGACCATGGGCTACTCGGTGCCCGCGGCGATGGGCGCCAAGTTCGGCCGCCCGGACGCCGAGGTCTGGTCGATCGACGGCGACGGCTGCTTCCAGATGACCAACCAGGAGCTGGCCACCTGCGCCATCGAGGGCGCCCCGATCAAGGTCGCGCTCATCAACAACGGCAACCTGGGCATGGTCCGCCAGTGGCAGACGCTCTTCTACGACGAGCGCTACTCGCAGACCGACCTGTCGACGCACTCGATGCACATCCCCGACTTCGTCAAGCTGGGCGAGGCCCTGGGGTGCGCGGCCCGGCGCGTGGAGCGGGCCGAGGACGTCGACGAGGCGATCGCGTGGGCGCGGGGGATCGACGACCGGCCCGTGCTCCTCGACTTCATCGTCGGCGCGGACGCGCAGGTGTGGCCGATGGTCGCGGCCGGCACGTCCAACGACGAGATCATGGCGGCGCGGGACATCCGCCCGCTGTTCGACGACACGGACTCGGCGGCCGACGAGCCGGCCGAGATCCACGAGGCGACCGAGCGGGTCGACGCCGCCGTCATCGCCGCCCAGGAGGAGGAGAAGTGACCGCCCGCACCCACACCCTGAGCGTCCTGGTGGAGGACAAGCCGGGCGTGCTCGCGCGCGTGTCGTCGCTGTTCTCCCGCCGCGGATTCAACATCGAGTCCCTCGCCGTGGGCCCCACCGAGACCGACGGCCTGTCCCGCATGACCATCGTCGTGGACGTCGAGGACTTCCCGCTCGAGCAGGTGACCAAGCAGCTCAACAAGCTCGTCAACGTCATCAAGATCGTCGAGCAGGACCCGGCCGGCTCGGTGGCCCGCGAGCTCACGCTCGTCAAGGTCCGTGCCGACGCCGCCAACCGCGGCCAGATCGTCGAGGTCGCGAGCCTGTTCCGCGCGCACGTGGTGGACGTCTCGCCGGAGTCGCTCACGCTCGAGGCGACCGGCACCCCGGACAAGCTCGACGCGCTGCTGCGCATGCTCGACGGCTACGGGATCCGCGAGATCGTGCAGTCCGGCATGGTGGCGCTGGGACGCGGTCCCAAGTCCATCACCACCACTCGATAGTCTTTCCTCATCACCGACACGAAGGGAATCCACCATGGCAGTGGAGATGTTCTACGACGACGCCGCCGACCTCTCGCTCATCCAGGGGCGCAAGGTCGCCGTCATCGGTTACGGCTCGCAGGGCCACGCGCACTCGCTGAGCCTGCGCGACTCGGGCGTCGAGGTCGCCATCGGTCTGCGTGAGGGCTCGAAGTCCCGCGCCAAGGCCGAGGAGCAGGGCCTCACCGTGATGACCGCCGCCGAGGCCGCCAAGTGGGCCGACGTCATCATGATCCTCGCCCCCGACACCTCGCAGGCGCAGATCTTCACCGACGACATCGCGCCGAACCTCGAGGACGGCAACGCGCTGCTCTTCGGCCACGGCCTCAACATCCACTTCGACCTCATCACGCCGCCGGAGAACGTCACCGTCGGCATGGTCGCGCCGAAGGGCCCGGGCCACCTCGTGCGCCGCCAGTTCGTCGACGGCAAGGGCGTCCCCGCCCTCATCGCCGTGGACCAGGACCCCAAGGGCGAGGGCCAGGCGCTCTGCCTGTCCTACGCCAAGGCGATCGGCGGCACCCGCGCCGGCGTCATCAAGACCACCTTCAAGGACGAGACCGAGACCGACCTCTTCGGCGAGCAGGCAGTGCTCTGCGGCGGCACCGAGGAGCTCGTCAAGACCGGCTTCGAGGTCATGGTCGAGGCCGGCTACGCGCCCGAGCTCGCCTACTTCGAGGTGCTCCACGAGCTCAAGCTCATCGTGGACCTCATGTACGAGGGCGGCATCGCGCGCATGAACTACTCGGTGTCCGACACCGCGGAGTTCGGCGGCTACCTCTCCGGCCCGCGCGTCATCGACGCCGGCACCAAGGAGCGGATGAAGGAGATCCTGTCCGACATCCAGGACGGCACCTTCACCAAGCGGCTCGTCGCCAACGTCGAGGGCGGCAACAAGGAGCTGGAGGGCCTGCGCAAGGAGAACGCCGAGCACCCGATCGAGGTCACCGGCCAGAAGCTGCGCGACCTCATGAGCTGGGTCGACCGGCCGATCACCGAGACCGCCTGAGAGTCGCGGTAGCGATCACCGGACGGGCCGGTAGGGTCCAGCGGGATCGGTCCGTCGGGGATCGACACCCCGACGACGAGGAGGACCGCCGTGCGCCACATCATCCGAGGTGTGGGTGCGGCGGTCCTCGCCGTCTCCCTCGCCGCCACCACCGTGGCGTGCACCTCCTCCCCGGAGGGCGAATCGGTCGCCGCGGCGGCCTTCGAGGGCACGCGCGTGGCCGCGGACCCCGACGCGACGGGCGCCGACGCCGCCCGCCTGCTCGTGGACTCCGCCCCGATCGCCGTGGTGTCCGCCCCCGACGACGCGGCCATCGCCCGTGCCGCCTCGGTGGCGGTGGGTCTGCGCGCCCCCATGCTGACCGCCGAGAAGGACGCCGGCGAGGCCGTCTCCGAGGAGCTGGACCGGCTCGGCGTGGAGCGGGTGCTCCGCGTGGGCGACGCGGACGTCCCGGACGGCTCCTACGAGGTGGTGGACGCGCCCGCCGGCCGCGAGGAGCTCGAGGAGCTCACCGGGCTGGAGTTCGCGGACGAGCAGGAGCCGGCGGCGGCCCGGGTCCCCGAGACGGTGGCGGACCTGGACCCCGGGGAGCCCGCCCTCCTCGTCGTCGGGGACGTGCCCGGCCCAGAGGGGGCGGAGGGCGAGCCGTTCTCCGCGCTCGACGCGGCGTGGACGGAGGACGACGCCCCCCGGGTGCTCGTCCACGACGAGACCTCCGTGGCGTCCGTCGCCACCGCGGTGGCGGCCGGCGCCGCCGTGTCCCACCTCGGGGCCCCGGACCCGCGGGTCGACGGCGACTCCGTCGAGGCCGTGAGCGGGGCGGACGCCGTCCTCGCGCTCGGCCCGGGCTGGGGGAGCGAGGACCAGCTGCGCGACCGGGTGGAGAAGGCCCGGACGGTGCCCGAACTCCCCGGCGGCGGCCAGCTGCTCTTCCCCGGGCGTCGGTTCGTGGCAGCCTACGGCTCGCCGATCACGCCGGCCCTGGGCATCCTCGGCGAGCAGGGGGCCGAGGAGAGCGCGGCCCGGGTCCAGCGGCTCGTCGACGAGTACCAGCCGTTCTCGCCCGAGCCGGTGATCCCGGCGTTCGAGATCATCGCGACCGTCGCCTCGACCTCACCCGGCCCGGACGGGAACTTCACCAACGAGTGGCCCGTCGAGGAGTTCGTCCCGCTCGTCGAGGCGATCACCGACGCCGGTGGCTACGCCGTGATCGACCTGCAGCCCGGGATGGCGGACATGCTCGACCAGGCCAAGCTCTACGAGGACCTGCTCAAGCGCCCGAACGTGGGCCTGGCCCTGGATCCGGAGTGGAAGCTCGAGCCCGGGCAGCAGCCCGGCGCCCAGATCGGCAGCGTGGACGCCGAGGAGATCAACCGCGTCGTGCACTGGCTGGCGGACCTCACCCGGGAGACCGGCGGGCCGCAGAAGCTGCTCATCCTCCACCAGTTCAACATGTCCATGATCGCCAACCGTGAGGACATCGACACCTCGCGCCCCGAGCTCGCGATCTCGCTGCACGCCGACGGGCACGGCACCCCGGAGATGAAGTTCGAGACGTGGGACGTCCTGCGCAGCGGGCTCCCGTCGGACATCTGGATGGCGTGGAAGAACTTCTACGACGAGGACACTCCCACCTTCACCCCGGAGCAGACGATGGACGTCGAGCCCCGGCCCTGGTTCGTCTCCTACCAGTAGGCACCGCCCGGTGGGCGCGGGCTGGTGGCCCCCGCGCGGTAGACCCGGCACCACCCCCGACTTGATACCCCCTGGGGTATCTGCATATCCTCCTCTCAGATACCCGCTGGGGTATCACTCGACTGGAGAGAGGCCCGTCCATGCACCGCGTGTTCACCTCGGACTACCGACCGCTGTACTTCCTCTCGGCCCTCGGGGCCGGGGGCATGTCGGTGTCCGTGTTCATGTACCTCATGTTCCTCGTGCCGCACCCGGACACCCCGGTGCCGACGTTCGAGGACATCGCGAAGGTCTACGCCGAGGGGTCGCTCGCCGCGGCCGCCGGCGTCTCCGTGGCGCTGGCGCTCATCGCCGGCTTCGCGACGCTCCACGTGTTCCTGCTCGTGGCCAACATCGCCGCCTACCGCCGCTTCGTGGCCTCGCCGGCCTTCGAGCAGCTCCGGACGACCAACGCCGAGGTCGGCCTCATGGCCGTGCCTCTGACGTACGCCATGGCCGTCAACGTGGCCTTCGTCCTGGGCGCCGTCTTCGTCCCCGGCCTGTGGTCCGTGGTGGAGTTCCTGCTCCCCGTGGCGCTCGTCGCGTTCGTCGCCATCGGCGCCTACGCGCTGGCCCTGTTCGGCCGCTACCTCACGCGCATCCTCGTCCACACCGGCTTCGACGCCGAGGACACCAACCACTTCAGCCAGGTGCTGCCGGCGTTCGCCTTCTCGATGATCGCCGTGGGCTTCTCCTCCTCGGCCGCGATGAGCCACGTCACCGCGACGTCGGTCCTGGGCATGCTGGGCACCCTGTTCTTCCTGCTCGCCGCGATGATGTGGGTGGTCGTCAAGCTGCCCGTGAGCTTCGGGGCGATCCTCCGCAAGGGCATGGCCGTCGAGGCGGGCCCGACCCTGTGGATGGGCATCCCGATCCTCACGCTCGTCGGCATCGCGTTCGTCCGCTTCTCCTCGGGCATCGCCCACAACTTCATGGACACCACGCTCGACCCCAGGATCACGTTCGTCGTGCTCGGCGGGCTCGTCGCCGCGCAGCTCGTCATGGGCCTGGTCGGCTGGATGGTCATGCGCCGCCAGGGCTACTTCGCGACCTTCGTGCGCGGCGAGAAGTCCTCGATCCCCTCGTACGGGCTCATCTGCCCCGGCGTCGCGCTGAGCGTGCTCGCGATGTTCTTCCTCCACTGGGGCCTGGTCAAGACGGGTGTCGTGCACCAGTTCTCCGCCGCCCACTGGCTGCTCCTGCTGCCGGTCCTCTACGTCCAGGTGGTCACGGTGGTCACGATGCTGCGGCTCAACCGCAAGCTGCTCGTCGGCGGCCCCGGGTTCGCCCCGCGCCCCGCGGCGCAGGAGAAGGCGGCCGTCGCCGCCTGACCCCCGCGCGCGGTTCAGCGCGCGAGGATCCGCCCGGCCACGTGGTTCCCGGCCATGCCGTGGACCCCGGGGCCGGGCGGCGTCGACGCCGAGGCGTGCCAGATCCCGGGTAGGCCCGTCGCGTAGGGGTCGCGGCGGGGCACCGGCCGCGCGAGCAGGCCGGCCAGATCGACCCGGCCCGCCGCGATGTCGCCCCCGGCGTAGTTGGCGTTGTGCTCGACCATCCGCGACGCGGGCGTGCAGTGGGCGGCCAGCACCACGTCCCGGATCCCCGGCGCGACCTCCTCGAGCGCCCGCAGGACGTCCTCGGTCACGTCGCGGTCGGAGTGGGTGGGCACGTGCGCGTAGGTCCACAGCGGTCGGCGCCCGTCGTCCGCCACCCGGTCGGGGTCGGCGACCCACGGCTGGGAGACCAGGACGACCGGCCGTTCGGCGTGGTGCCCGGAGGCGACGGCCCGCTCGGTCGCCGCGATGTCGGCGGCCGTGCCGCCGAGGTGGACGGTCCCGGCGCCGGCCAGGCGGGCGTCGCGCCACGGCACGGGGCCCGACAGGACGAGGTCGACCTTGGCGGCGCCCCCGCC
>DUTZ01000430.1 GCA_012841845.1 Actinomycetales bacterium
GCTGTACCCGGGCAACGACGACCCGGAGTTCGCCCGCGCCGAGGTGTGGACGGTGGCGTCCGCGACGATGCAGCGCGAGGTGCGCGTCGAGGTGTACCGCGCGCCCGGCCGGTACTCGGCCGCGCCCATCGTCTACTTTCTCGACGGCGTGGGCTCCGAGAAGCCTTCGGGATGGTCCGGGGGGATGGGTTTCGGTTCGCCGAACCTGCGTGACAAGGCCATGACGGTCGTCGCCCCGACCGGTGCGCCCGCCTCGATGTGGGCCGACTGGAACCGCGACGACCCCGTCCTGGGGCCCAACCAGTGGGAGACCTTCCTCACCAAGGAGCTGCCCCCGCTCCTCGAGAAGGGGCAGGAAAGGACGGCCAGCGGCGTGGCCGTGGAGCCCGTGCCGTTCTCGGACGCACTCGACTACGGCGTCGTGGGCATCTCCATGGGCGGCGGTCCGGCCCTGCGCCTGGCCAACAAGCACCCGCAGATGTTCGGCGGGGCGGGCGCGGTGAGCGGCTGCTTCTCGACCATGGACGACCTCGGATACCAGAACACCCGGCTCACGGTGGAGTCGCGGGGCGGGGACGTCGAGAACCTGTGGGGCCCGCGCGGCTCGGAACGGTGGCGGGAGAACGACACGGTGCTCGACCCGAGCGGGCTCGCGGGGCAGCGGGTGTACATGTCCGCGGCCACCGGGCTCATCGGGAGCACCGACCTCCTCCACTTCGGGCCCAACCCGGTCGTCATGGCCGACGGCCACCTGCTGGAGAAGGGGTCCTACGAGTGCACCCGCGCGCTCGAGAACTCGCTGACGGAGGCGGGCATCGAGCACCGGGTGGACTACGACCCCACCGGCATCCACAACTGGCCCGTGTTCATCCCCCGGATCACCAACGCCACGGAGCACATCCTCCCCGGCCTCGGTGAGCCGGTCCTGGCCCCCGTCCCGGCGGCGGCCGGCGCCGGTGGTGCCGGCCCGCTCGGGTCCGCGGGCTCCCTCGGGTCGCTCGGATCGGCCGGCGGCAGCGGTTCCGGCAGCTGACGACCCGGCGCCGCGCCGGGCAGTAGGGTGGCGGACACGGCGGACCGTGACGGGGCGGAAGGGGCGAGGATGACCCAGGCGACGACGGGCCCCGGCGGGACCGACGAGGCCTCGCCCCGGCCCGGCCGGCTCTCCGCGGACGACTGGGCCCGCGCGGGTCTGCACCTGCTCATGACCGAGGGGCGGCAGGCCGTCAAGATCAGCCGGCTCTGCTCCGACTTCGGGGTCACCAAGGGCAGCTTCTACTGGCACTTCGCCGACTTCGACGCGCTGATGAGCGCGATCGCGCGGCTCTACTTCTCCCGGGAGCTCGACGCGGCCCGCGGCCTCGTCGCCGTCGAGGCCATGCCGGTCGAGGAGCGGCTGGAGACCATGGCCGCGATGCTCGTGGACTCCCGCGCCTTCGAGGGGGAGGCCGCGGTCCGCGAGTGGGCCCGGGCCGACGAGTCGGTGGCGGCCGCGGTGCGCGACCTCGACCAGCGGATCCTCCGGGTGGTGCACGAGGCGTTCGTCGAACTCGGCTTCTCCGAGCCGGAGGCGCGGGTGCGCGCCGGGCTGCTCGTCTACGCGGGGATCGGGTTCGTCTACGGCCGCTCGGCGCTTCCCGTACCGACGGTCGACGAGATCCACGAGATCCTCGCCCTGCTCATGCGCCGCGACGGCTGAGCCTTCGATTTGGGTCGCGCCGCCCGCGCGCCCTACACTGGACCAGTTGCCCGAGCAGGCGCGTTTTATGACCGTGCCCGGGCGGCGTGACCGCGTGCGTCGGGTCGGAATCCGGCGCACATCAGTTTTCAGCCTGGTCAGGAGAACCATGATCCAGCAGGAGTCGCGACTCAAGGTCGCCGACAACACGGGTGCCAAGGAGATCCTCTGCATCCGTGTCCTCGGGGGCTCGAAGCGTCGCTACGCGGGCGTCGGTGACATCGTCGTCGCCACCGTCAAGGACGCCATCCCCGGCGGCAACGTCAAGAAGGGCGAGGTCGTCAAGGCCGTCATCGTGCGCACCGCCAAGGAGCGCCGCCGGCCGGACGGCTCGTACATCAAGTTCGACGAGAACGCCGCCGTCATCATCAAGAACGACAACGACCCGCGTGGCACGCGCATCTTCGGCCCCGTCGGCCGCGAGCTGCGCGACAAGAAGTTCATGCGCATCGTCTCGCTGGCTCCGGAGGTGCTCTGACATGAAGGTCCACAAGGGCGACACGGTGCTCGTCATCTCGGGCAAGGACAAGGGCGCCAAGGGCAAGGTCATCCAGGCCTTCCCGGCGCAGGAGAAGGTCCTCGTCGAGGGCGTCAACCGCATCAAGAAGCACACCGCCGACTCCGCGGCCGAGCGTGGCGCCTCCTCGGGTGGCATCGTCACGCAGGAGGCCCCCATCCACGTGTCCAACGTGATGGTCGTCGACGCCGACGGCACCCCGACGCGCGTCGGCATCCGCACCGACGAGAACGGTAAGCGCGTCCGGGTCTCGCGTAAGACCGGGAAGGACCTGTAAGCCATGACCGACACCGCTCTTCCCGCCGACTACACGCCGCGCCTCAAGACCAAGTACCGGTCGGAGATCAAGAAGGCGCTCAACGACGAGTTCTCGTACGAGAACGTCATGCAGATCCCGGGCGTCGTCAAGGTCGTCGTCAACATGGGCGTCGGCGACGCCGCCCGCGACGCCAAGCTCATCAACGGCGCGATCAACGACCTCACGCTGATCACGGGCCAGAAGCCGCAGATCCGCCGTGCCCGCAAGTCCATCGCGCAGTTCAAGCTGCGTGAGGGCATGCCGATCGGCGCGCGTGTCACGCTGCGCGGCGACCGCATGTGGGAGTTCCTCGACCGCCTCACCACGGTCGCCCTCCCGCGAATCCGCGACTTCCGCGGCCTGTCGGGCAAGCAGTTCGACGGCCACGGCAACTACACGTTCGGGCTCAACGAGCAGTCGATGTTCTACGAGATCGACGTGGACAAGATCGACCGCCCGCGCGGCATGGACATCACGGTGGTCACCACGGCCACCAACGACGACGAGGGCCGGGCGCTGCTCAAGCACCTCGGGTTCCCCTTCAAGGAGAACTGACCCGCGCGTCGTCGGCCGGACCGGCCGTCCGCGTCGGGGCCCCTGACCGGGATCCCGGCGCCGGGCAGACGGCCCAGCCGTCTGGTCGTGCGCAGGAGGAAGAGTACTGCGCGCGGCGGGACGCCGGCCTCCCGATCACGGGAGGTCGAAGACCCACACAAGAGAACACACGACACTCTTCGCGATAGGCCCACGACGGTGGTGGGCGGCCCAGAAGGCCGACCGTCCGCCGTGTTGCATGGGAACCGTTGCGAGAAAGGAACATGGTCCATCCATGTCGATGACCGACCCCATCGCGGACATGCTGACGCGTGTGCGTAACGCCAACTCGGCGTACCACGACACCGTCTCCATGCCGCACTCCAAGCTCAAGGGCAACATCGCGGCGATCCTCAAGCAGGAGGGTTACATCTCCGACTTCGCGGTCGAGGACGCCGAGGTGGGCAAGAAGCTCACCATCGACCTCAAGTACGGCCCGTCGCGCCAGCGCAGCATCCAGGGCATCCGCCGCGTCTCGAAGCCCGGCCTGCGCGTGTACGCCAAGTCCACCAACCTGCCGAAGGTCCTCGGCGGCCTGGGCGTCGCGATCATCTCGACGTCCCAGGGTCTGCTCACGGACCGCCAGGCCACCAACAAGAAGGTGGGCGGGGAAGTCCTCGCCTACGTCTGGTAAGGGGGCGAAGAATGTCTCGTATCGGCAAGGCTCCGATCACCGTCCCGTCCGGCGTCGACGTCAAGGTCGACGGCCAGACCGTCACCGTCAAGGGCCCCAAGGGTGAGCTCACCCAGGACATGCCCTCGCCCATCACCGTCGCGGTGTCCGACGGCACCATCTCGGTGACCCGTCCCGACGACCACCGCGAGAACCGTGGCCTGCACGGCCTCACCCGCTCGCTGGTCAACAACATGGTCGTGGGCGTGACCGAGGGCTACAAGCAGGACATGGAGATCTTCGGCGTCGGTTACCGCGTCGTGGCCAAGGGCAAGGACCTCGAGTTCTCGCTGGGCTACTCGCACACGGTCCCCGTCGAGGCCCCCGAGGGCATCACGTTCGCCGTGGACGGCGCCACGAAGTTCTCGATCTCCGGAATCGACAAGCAGCAGGTGGGCCAGATCGCCGCCAACATCAAGCGTCTGCGGAAGCACGACCCCTACAAGGGCAAGGGCATCCGTTACGCGGGCGAGCAGGTCCGTCGCAAGGTCGGAAAGACGGGTAAGTGATCATGAGCAGCACCAAGAAGCGTTCCCCGCTGGGCACCGACGCCTCGACCGCGCGCCGCATCGGCCGCACCCGGCGTCACTCCCGGCTCCGCAAGAAGGTCTCCGGTACCCCGGAGCGGCCGCGGCTGGTGGTCAACCGGTCCTCGCGGCACATCCACGCCCAGATCGTCGACGACCTCGCCGGCCGCACCCTGGCCTCGGCCTCGACCCTCGAGGCCGACGTGCGCACCGTCGAGGGCGACAAGAAGGCCCGCAGCGCGAAGGTCGGCCAGCTCCTGGCCGAGCGCGCCAAGGCGGCCGGGATCGACGCCGTCGTGTTCGACCGTGGCGGCAACCGCTACCACGGCCGGATCGCGTCGCTCGCCGACGCCGCCCGCGAGGGTGGGCTGGAGTTCTGATGATCAACACCACTGCACTGACCGCTAATGGAAGGACCGTCTGATGCCGGGACGTCAGCGTCGTGACGGCGGAAGCAACGGGCCCGCCGGCGACAACACCAACCCCCGTAACGACAACCGTGGCGGCGGCGACCGCGGCCGCGGTGGTCGCGACAACCGTGGCCGTGGCCGCCACGACGACGCCGAGAAGTCGCAGTACATCGAGCGCGTCGTCACCATCAACCGTGTCTCCAAGGTCGTCAAGGGTGGTCGGCGCTTCAGCTTCACCGCCCTCGTGATCCTCGGTGACGGCAACGGCATGGTCGGCGTCGGCTACGGCAAGGCCAAGGAGGTGCCGGCCGCGATCCAGAAGGGCGCGGAGGAGGCCCGGAAGAACTTCTTCCGCGTCCCGCTCATCGGCTCCACCATCCCGCACCCGATCCAGGGCGAGGACGCCGCCGGCGTCGTGCTCCTGCGCCCGGCCTCGCCGGGTACCGGTGTGATCGCCGGTGGCGCCGCGCGCGCCGTGCTCGAGTGCGCCGGCGTCAACGACATCCTGTGCAAGTCGCTGGGGTCGGACAACGCGATCAACGTGGTCCACGCGACCGTGGCCGCGCTCAAGGGTCTGCACCGTCCGGAGGAGGTCGCGGCCCGCCGCGGCCTGCCCATCGAGGACGTGGCGCCCGCGGGCATGCTGCGCGCGCGTGCCGGACAGGGGGCCTGATCATGGCGAACCTCAAGATCACCCAGGTCCGCGGCGTCGTCGGGGCCAAGCAGAACCAGAAGGACTCCCTGCGCACCCTCGGTCTCAAGGGCATCCGGAAGTCGGTCGTCCGCGAGGACAACGCGCAGACCCGGGGTCTCCTCAACGTCGTGAACCACCTCGTCGTGGTCGAAGAGACGGAGTGATTCCATGACCATCAAGTTGCACCACCTGCGCCCGGCGCCCGGTGCCCACACCGACAAGACCCGCGTGGGTCGCGGTGAGGGCGGCAAGGGCGGCAAGACCGCCGGCCGCGGTACCAAGGGCACCAAGGCCCGCAAGAACGTCCCCGCGGCGTTCGAGGGCGGCCAGATGCCGATCCACATGCGGCTGCCGAAGCTCAAGGGCTTCACCAACCGCAACAAGGTCGTCTTCCAGGTCGTCAACGTCTCCGACATCGAGCGGCTGTTCCCGAAGGGTGGCGAGGTCGGCAAGGCCGAGCTCGTCGCCGCGGGCGCGGTCCGCAAGAACCAGCCGGTCAAGGTGCTGGGCGACGGGGAGATCTCCGTGGCCGTCACCGTGACCGTCGACAAGGTGTCCGCGTCGGCCAAGAGCAAGATCGAGGCCGCCGGCGGAAGCGTGACGGAGGCCGGGGCCTGATCCCCGTCCGACCCGCGTGCGGGTCGTCGTCGGGAGGCAGGGGCCGGGTCCGAGTGTCTCGGATCCGGCCCCTGCACCCGTCTTGGTAGAGTTTTTCCTGTTGTGCGCTCGGGGCTGACGGTCCCTCTTCGCGGCGCGCGCCAGCTTCGACGACGGAGCGGCCCGGACCGGGCCGTCCATGACCAGGAGGACATGTGCTCTCCGCACTCGCGTCCGCGTTCAAGGACCGGGACCTGAGGAAGAAGATCCTGTTCACGCTCGGGATCATCATCCTGTACCGGATCGGCGCGCAGATCCCGTCGCCGGGCGTCCACTACCCCATGGTCCGCAGCGCGCTCGACGCCGCCGAGGGCGGCGACCAGGCGCAGCTGTACTCACTGGTCAACCTGTTCTCCGGTGGTGCGCTCCTCCAGCTGTCGGTGTTCGCGATCGGCATCATGCCGTACATCACGGCGAGCATCATCGTGCAGCTGCTCACCGTGGTGATCCCTTACTTCGAGCAGCTCAAGAAGGAGGGGCAGTCGGGTCAGGCCAAGATGACCCAGTACACGCGCTACCTCACGATCGCGCTCGCGCTCCTCCAGTCGGCCGGCATCGTCGCCCTGGCCGACCGCGGCCAGCTCCTCGGCAACGGCCAGTCCGTGCTCGTCGACAGCGAGATCTTCACGCTCATCACCATCGTCGTGGTGATGACCGCCGGCGCCGCGCTCGTCATGTGGTTCGGCGAGCTCATCACCGACCGCGGCATCGGCAACGGCATGTCGCTGCTCATCTTCGCCGGCATCGCCTCGCGCATCCCGGCCGAGGGCGTGAACATCTACCAGAACTCGTCGATGCTCAAGTTCATCGCGGTCATGGTCGCGGTCGTGCTCATCGTCGTCGCCGTCGTCTTCGTGGAGCAGGGCCAGCGCCGCATCCCGGTGCAGTACGCCAAGCGCATGGTGGGTCGTCGCCAGTACGGCGGCACCTCCACCTACCTGCCGCTCAAGGTCAACCAGGCCGGCGTCATCCCGGTGATCTTCGCGTCCTCGCTCATGTACGTGCCGATCCTCATCAGCCAGCTGGTGCAGGGGCCGGAGCCGTCCGGCGACGGGTTCTGGCAGCGCTACGTCATGCAGTACCTGCAGAACCCGTCGAGCGCGGTGTACATCATCGTCTACTTCGCGCTGATCCTGTTCTTCGCCTACTTCTACGTGGCCATCCAGTTCGACCCCATGGAGCAGGCCGAGAACATGAAGAAGTACGGCGGCTTCATCCCCGGCATCCGCCCGGGCCGCCCGACCGCCGAGTACCTGGGCTACGTGCTCAACCGCATCCTGCTGTTCGGCTCGCTGTACCTCGGCCTCATCGCCGTCCTCCCGAACATCTTCCTGGACATGGGCTCCGGGGGTGGGGACATGCAGAACATGCCCTTCGGCGGCACCGCGGTGCTCATCATGGTGTCCGTGGGGCTCGACACGGTCAAGCAGATCGAGGCCCAGCTCATGCAGCGCAACTACGAGGGCTTCCTCAAGTAAGAAAGGCTGGTCACCACCATGCGTCTCGTCCTCCTCGGCCCTCCCGGCGCCGGCAAGGGAACCCAGGCCGCCCTGCTCTCCGAGAAGCTCGGTGTGCCGCACATCTCGACCGGCGACCTGTTCCGCGCGAACATCTCGCAGGGCACCGACCTGGGCAAGGAGGCGAAGAGCTACATCGACGCCGGCAACCTCGTCCCGGCCGACGTCACCAACCGCATGGTCGAGGCCCGCATCGGCGAGCCGGACGCCACCGAGGGCTTCCTCCTCGACGGCTACCCGCGCAGCGTCGAGCAGGCGGACGCCCTCAAGGGGATGCTCGCCGACGCCGGCGCCTCCCTCGACGGCGTGCTCGAGTTCAAGGTCGACGAGGAGACCGTGGTCCAGCGCATGCTCGCGCGCGGCCGGGAGGACGACACGGAGGACGTCATCCGCAACCGGATGTCGGTCTACAAGTCCGAGACGGCCCCGCTGCTCGAGTACTACGGCTCCGAGGTCACGACGATCGACGCGGTCGGCGAGGTCGAGGAGATCAACGCGCGCGCCCTCACGGCCCTCGGTCGCTGAGTCCCGCCGCGGTGTTCGGAAGGTCCCGTAAGGGCGTCGTCCCGGCCCGGACGCCGGGCGAGCTCGACGCCATGGAGGCCGCGGGTCGGATCGTCGGCCGGGCGCTCGTCGCCGTGCGCGAGGCCGCGACGCCCGGCGCCACCACGGCCGACCTCGACGCGGTCGCCGAGCAGGTGATCCGCGACGCCGGGGCCGTGCCCTCCTTCAAGGGGTACGAGGGCTTCCCCGCGTCCATCTGCTCGTCGGTCAACGAGGTCGTGGTGCACGGGATACCCGGTGCCGGCACGGTCCTCGCCGAGGGGGACCTCGTCTCGGTGGACTGCGGGGCGATCCTCGACGGCTGGCACGGCGACTCCGCGTGGACCTTCGGCGTCGGCCGGCTCGACCCCCGCGTGGACACCTTCAACGAGGCCACCCGGGAGGTCCTCGAGGAGGGGATCCTCGCGATGCGCCCCGGGAACCGGCTCACCGACGTCTCCCACGCCCTCGAGGTGGCCACGCGCCGCGCCGAGGAGCGCCACGGGCTGGCCCTCGGGATCGTCGACGGCTACGGGGGCCACGGCATCGGTCGCGAGATGCACGAGTGGCCCTTCCTCGCCAACGAGGGCAGGGCCGGCAAGGGGCCGCGCCTGCAGGTGGGTTCGGTCCTGGCCGTCGAGCCGATGCTGGTCCTGGGAGGCGAGACGGCGACCCACGTCCTCGGGGACGACTGGACCGTCGTCACCGCCGACGGCGCGCCGGCGTCGCACTGGGAGCACACCGTCGCCGTCACACCCGACGGGCCGCGGATCCTCACCCCCCGCCCCTGACCCGCGCCGGGCGGACATATATCGGTGCACTCCGTGCACGATTCGCGCCCCGGCGGGGGAGCTGCCGCGCGGGCGCCCCACCGGCCGACGGCGCCGTGCTACCTTCGGGCCGACCTGCACGGAGTTACATCGATCGCTGCCGTGTTGCACGAGGTGGGAAGGGGCCGGGGAATGACCGGGACGACAATCCGTCGAGGGGGAGTGGCGCGCGGCCCGGTCGCGGCGGTGCTGGTGGTGTGCGTGGCCCTCGCGGCCGTGCTCGCGGCGGTGCCCCGCGCCGGGGCCCAGTCGCTCGCAGAGGGGCCGCTGCCGGCGCCGTTCTACCACACCGACCCCGAGCGGCTGGCCGGTGCGCGCAACGGTGAGGTGATCAACTCCCGCAGCGTCTCGATGGTCGCCTTCGCCGGCTACCCGGTCACCGAGATCGCCTACCGGTCCACGGACACGCGCGACGTCCCGGTCCTCGCCACCGCCTCGGTGATCCGTCCCGCGCACGCGCGCCCGGACGGGCCGGTGCTGAGCTATCACCACTACCTCAACGCGCTCGGCCAGAACTGCGCGCCCACCGAGACGCTCGTCAACCCCACCCTCGAGACGGTCCAGGACAACGCGATGGCGTTCCTGCGGCTCAAGCTGCGGGAGGGGTGGACCGTGATCATCCCCGACCACCTGGGGCCCAAGGTCGCCTACCCCGGCGGGCAGCTCTCGGGACGGATCGCCCTGGACGGGATGCGGGCGGTCCGCGACGATCCGCGCTTCGACGCCCGGAACAGCCGGTTCGGCGCGCTGGGCTACTCCGGCGGCGGGATCGCCAGCGCGTGGGTGGCCAACCTCCACGACGACTACGCGCCGGACGTCAACCTGGTGGGCGTGGCCCAGGGCGGCATCCCCACCGACATGACAACGATGGCCCGGATGATCGGCAACGCGCCGCACCCGGCGTTCGGACTGGCGTTCGCCGCTGCCGTCGGCATGGCCCGCGAGTACCCGGACGAGGTGCGGCTCGAGGAGCGGCTCACCCCGACGGGCTGGGACCTCTACCACTCGATGCGCGGCCGGTGCACGGCGATGCTGCTGACCCTGGGGGCGTTCCGGTCCGTCCCCATGGTCCTCGAGGGCGGGGACCTCATGGCGGAGGAGGGGCTCCTGCGGGCCTTCGCCGAGAACAGCGTGGCGCTCTCGCCCGACGTCCCCCGCGTGCCGGTCTTCATGTGGCACTCCCGCACGGATCCGCTCGTGCCGTACTGGGACGCGGAGGCGACGGCGAAGCGGTACTGCCGGGAGGGGACGCCGATCGTCTGGGAGCCCGGACTCGCCCCGGAGCACCTGCTGGGGGCGGTGGAGAAGCTCCCCGCCGCCCTGGACTGGCTCCAGCAGCGGTTCGACGGGGTGCCCGCGCCGCGCGCCTGCACCGTCTGACCGCGACGGCGTCCGCCGCGATTGGCGATCCGTCCACGCCTGCCGTAGTCTGATACGTCGGTGTGCCCACCAGCGCACCACCTACCGGTAGACGATCACCTGGGAGAACACCCGGGCGAGATGGAGGACCGTAACCAGCATGGCAAAGAAGGACGGAGCCATCGAGGTCGAGGGCCGCGTCGTCGAGCCGTTGCCGAACGCTATGTTCCGCATCGAGCTGGAGAACGGGCACAAGGTCCTCGCCCACATCAGCGGCAAGATGCGGCAGCACTACATCCGCATCCTGCCGGAGGACCGCGTGGTCGTGGAGCTCTCGCCCTACGACCTCACCCGCGGTCGCATCGTCTACCGCTACAAGTAAGACGCTCAACTCCCCGTATCAGCCGTCCCGCCCCTCCGGGTGGGACGGAGACACACCCCCGGACGCGGAGGCCGGGGCCCCGGGCCGGGTGCTCATCGTGAGATGACCGCACGGACCGAGGACGGTCGGGGAGCAGACCTACCGCACGACGAAAGAGAATCGCCACATGGCACGTCTTGCCGGCGTCGATCTCCCTCGCGACAAGCGCATGGAGATCGCGCTCACCTACATTTTCGGCATCGGTCGCACCCGGTCGCTGGAGATCCTGGAGCGGACGGGCATCAGCCCTGACCTGCGTTCCAAGGACCTCACGGACGAGCAGCTCGCGACCCTCCGAGACGACATCGAGGGCAACTACAAGGTGGAGGGCGACCTCCGCCGCGAGGTGCAGGCCGACATCCGTCGCAAGATCGAGATCGGCTGCTACCAGGGTTTCCGCCACCGCCGGGGCCTCCCCGTCCACGGACAGCGGACCAAGACCAACGCCCGTACCCGTAAGGGCCCGAAGAAGACCGTCGCCGGAAAGAAGAAGTAATGCCCCCCAAGTCACGCGCTGCGGGCCCCAAGAAGTCGGGTCGCCGCAGGGATAAGAAGAACGTCGCTCACGGCCAGGCCCACATCAAGAGCACGTTCAACAACACCATCGTCTCGATCACCGACCCGTCGGGTGCCGTCATCTCCTGGGCGTCGTCCGGTCACGTCGGCTTCAAGGGCTCGCGCAAGTCGACGCCCTTCGCCGCCCAGCTCGCCGCCGAGAACGCGGCCCGCAAGGCGCAGGAGCACGGCATGAAGAAGGTCGACGTGTTCGTCAAGGGCCCCGGTTCGGGTCGTGAGACCGCGATCCGCTCGCTGCAGGCCGCCGGCCTCGAGGTGGGCACGATCTCCGATGTCACCCCCCAGCCGCACAACGGCTGCCGTCCGCCCAAGCGGCGTCGAGTCTGAGGCCGAAGGAGCTAGAGAACAATGGCACGTTACACCGGCCCCGCCACCCGCAAGTCGCGTCGTCTCGGCGTGGACCTCGTGGGTGGGGACACCGCCTTCGAGCGTCGGCCCTTCCCGCCCGGCCACCACGGCCGCGCGCGGATCAAGGAGTCCGAGTACCGCCTCCAGCTGCAGGAGAAGCAGAAGGCCCGCTTCACCTACGGCGTCATGGAGAAGCAGTTCCGTCGTTACTACGAGGAGGCCAACCGCCGCGCCGGCAAGACCGGTGAGAACCTCCTCCAGATCCTCGAGTCGCGTCTGGACAACGTCGTGTACCGCGCGGGTCTCGCGCGCACGCGCCGCCAGGCCCGTCAGCTCGTGAGCCACGGTCACTTCCTGGTCAACGACCAGAAGGTCACCATCCCGAGCTACCGCGTCTCGCAGTACGACATCATCGACGTCCGTCCCAAGTCCACCAAGATGGACTGGTACGAGATCGCCGCCGAGACGCTCGGCGAGCGTCCCGTGCCGGCGTGGCTGCAGGTCGTCCCCACGACGCTCCGCATCCTCGTCCACCAGCTCCCCGAGCGCGCCCAGATCGAGGTGCCGCTCCAGGAGCAGCTGATCGTCGAGCTCTACTCGAAGTGATCTGTCCTCCCCCGTCGCCGGGCGGGCCGCACACCGCGGTCCGCCCGGCGACGGTGGGTTCCTACGGCGTCAAATAGCGGACGCCGAGAATCGAAAGAGGTAGCACATGCTCATCTCCCAGCGGCCCACCCTCACCGAGGAGGTCGTGTCCGAGAACCGCTCGCGGTTCGTGCTCGAGCCCCTCGAGCCCGGATTCGGCTACACCATCGGAAACTCCCTGCGGCGCACGCTGCTCTCGTCCATCCCGGGCGCGGCGGTCACGAGCATCCGCATCGAGGGCGTCCTCCACGAGTTCACCACCGTGCCGGGCGTCAAGGAGGATGTCACCGACATCATCCTCAACCTCAAGGGCCTGGTCGTCTCGTCCGTCGAGGACGAGCCCGTCACCATGTACCTCAAGAAGCAGGGCCCGGGCCCCGTCACCGCCGGCGACATCGTGCCGCCGGCCGGCGTGGAGGTCCACAACCCGGACCTGCACATCGCGACTCTCAACGAGAAGGGCCGCCTGGAGATCGAACTCGTCGTGGAGCGTGGCCGCGGCTACGTCCCCGCCGGCCTCAACAAGGACGCGGGTCACGAGATCGGCCGCATCCCGGTCGACTCGATCTACTCGCCCGTCCTCAAGGTGAGCTACAAGGTCGAGGCCACGCGTGTGCACCAGCGCACCGACTTCGACCGTCTGGTCCTGGACGTGGAGACCAAGAACTCCATGACGGCCCGCGACGCGCTGGCCTCGGCCGGCAAGACGCTGGTCGAGCTCTTCGGCCTGGCCCGTGAGCTCAACGAGGAGGCCGAGGGCATCGAGATCGGCCCCAGCCCCGCCGAGGCCGACCACATCGCGGCGTACGGCATGCCGATCGACGACCTGGAGCTCTCGGTCCGGTCCTACAACTGCCTCAAGCGCGAGGGTGTCCACACGGTGGGCGAGCTCGTGGCCCGGAGCGAGTCGGACCTGCTCGACATCCGCAACTTCGGCCAGAAGTCGATCGACGAGGTCAAGGTCAAGCTCGTGGAGCTGGGCCTCTCGCTCAAGGATGCGCCCCCCGGGTTCGACCCCGCCTCGGTGGCCGGCTACGACGCCGAGACCGGCACGTGGTCGAACGACGACGGTGGCGACGCCTACCTCGAGACCGAGCAGCTCTGACGAGCGCTCAGCACATTATTCCTAGGAGAATCTGATGCCCAAGCCCAAGAAGGGCGCCCGCCTCGGCGGTTCCGCTTCCCACCAGCGGCTCATCCTCGCGAACATGGCCACCCAGCTGTTCGAGCACGACGCCATCCGCACCACGGAGACCAAGGCGAAGCTGCTGCGTCCGTACGCCGAGAAGCTCATCACCAAGGCGCGTCGCGGCACGCTGGCCGACCGTCGTGAGGCCGCCAAGGTCATCCGCGACAAGGACGTCCTGCACAAGCTGTTCGCGGAGATCGGCCCCCGTGCCGCGAACCGCGACGGCGGCTACACCCGGATCGTCAAGCTCGAGAACCGCAAGGGCGACAACGCGCCCATGGCGATGATCGCGCTCGTCACCGAGGAGCTCGCCTCCTCCGAGGCCTCGCGCGCCACCCGCGCCGCGGCCTCGAAGAAGGCCGCCGAGAAGCCGGCCGCGACGGAGGAGCCCGCCGAGGACACCGGGTCCGACGCCACCGCCGAGGCCGAGGCCAACAGCCCGGTCGCGGACCAGGTCGAGGCCGCCGACGACGCCGAGGTCACCAAGGCCGAGGAGACCGCCGAGGTCGTCTCCGAGGACTCGACCCACGCCGACGACACCGAGCAGAAGGCCGACGACGCCTGATCCGTCCCGGCCCGATCCGCTCGGATCGCGCTCACGAGGGCCCCGTCCCCGCCACGTGCGGGGGTGGGGCCCTCGTCGCGTCGGCCGCCCCACTGCGCAACCCCGCCACCCCGGCACGCGGCCACCCCGGCACGCGGCCACCCCGCTACGCCGTCCCCCCCGGCACGCGGATTGCACAACACCACGGCGGCAACGCGCGAGAGACTCCCGAGCTGGCGTTGTGCAAACAAGCGGCGGTGGTGTGCATTCAGGCGGCGGCGGCGTGCAGAACCGGCGGCGGCGCCGTGGCGGCAGCGGCTATAGCACCGCGCCGACGGCATCCGCCATCGCGCGGTGCCCCGCGGCGGTGGGATGCATGGGGTGCGAGCCGGTCTCGACGCCGGTGAAGTCGGTGTAGCGCTCGTCCGGGGCGGCGCAGGCGCTGCGCTCCCGGGCGTCCGCCGGCAGGACCGCCTCCGCCCCGGCCCGCCCGGCGGCGTCGGTGACGATGCGGTTGATCCGTTCGGTGACGGCGCGCGTCCAGGTGACGTCGCCGGGGCTCATGCGGGAGACGAAGTCGCAGCCGCCGTCGGCGGGCACGAGCGGCAGATACGCGGTGGTGACGACCCGGGCGTCGGGGGAACGCTCGCGGATGCCGGCGTACACGGCGTCGAGCCGATCCCCGAGGCCGTCGAGCGCGTCGGTGACCGGCAGCTCCAGGCGGTCGCGGCACGGGGCCCCGGCGGCCGCCCGCGGGGTCTGCACGATGCACTCGACCATCGCCCCGAACCCGATGTCGTTGCCGCCGATCGACAGGGTCACGAGGTCGGTGTCGCCGGTGAGGGCGTCGAACTGCGGCGGGGTCTCGGCGATCTGCGGCGCCGTCATGTCCGGCGTCTCGGCGCCGCCGCAGGTCACGTCCACGAGCTCGCCCACGTCCGGCCGCTCGGCGAGCAGCGACGCGTAGTTCCGCGACGAGCGGTGGCAGGCCTCCGGACCGCTCGTCGGTGCGGCGGTGGGGCCGAGCGCGGCGAACGAGTCGCCCAGGGCCACGTAGCGGGCGTACCGCGGTGCGGCGTCGGCACCGGGCTCGGAGGCACCGGGCTCGGACGCGTCGGCC
>DUTZ01000431.1 GCA_012841845.1 Actinomycetales bacterium
ACCGGGACGGCGGTCATGGTCTCCGTGGTCGACGCCCAGGGCCGCTCGACGACCCGCCTCGTCGTCCCCGCCTCCGTCGGCGGCGGCCGCGTCGAGGGCATCGAACCCGACTCCGCCGAGCCCGTCACCCTGCCCCTGCACCGGGTCATCACCGTGGCCGACGTCGAGCCCACCCGCTGACCCACCCACTGACCCCGGCCGGCGCGTCGCCCGTCGCCACCCGCCCGCCGCCGCGCCGCCCGGATTTCCTGGACAATGGACGGTCTGGCCGGGCGCCCACCCGGGCCGTGAACCGAGGGAGGGGTTTTTCCGTGAGTGGTGGTCCGCTGATCGTCCAGTCCGACAAGACCGTGCTGCTGGAGATCGACCACGAGCAGGCCGACGACGCCCGCCAGGCCCTGGCCCCGTTCGCCGAGCTCGAGCGCGCCCCCGAGCACGTGCACACCTACCGGATCACCCCGCTCGCCCTGTGGAACGCCCGCGCCGCCGGGCACGACGCCGAGCAGGTCGTCGACGTGCTCGTCACCTACTCGCGCTTCCCGGTGCCGCAGCCGCTGCTCGTGGACATCGTCGAGACCATGGCCCGCTACGGCCGGCTGCAGCTGGTCAAGAACCCGGCGCACGGGCTCACGCTGGTCTCGCTCGACGCCGCCGTGCTCGCCGAGGTGCGCCGCCACAAGAAGATCGCCCCCATGCTCGGCGCCGAGATCGACGCCGACACGGTGGTGGTCCACCCCTCCGAGCGCGGGCGGCTCAAGCAGGAGCTGCTCAAGGTGGGCTGGCCGGCCGAGGACCTGGCCGGCTACGTCGACGGCGAGGCCCACCCCATCGACCTGTCCACCGAGCACGAGCAGTGGGAGCTGCGCGACTACCAGCAGATGGCCGCCGACTCCTTCTGGGCCGGCGGCTCCGGCGTGGTGGTGCTGCCGTGCGGCGCCGGCAAGACGATGGTCGGCGCGGCCGCGATGGCCAAGGCCAAGGCCACCACCCTGATCCTCGTGACCAACACCGTGGCCGGGCGGCAGTGGAAGCGCGAGCTGCTCGCCCGCACCTCGCTCACCGAGGACGAGATCGGCGAGTACTCCGGCGAACGCAAGGAGATCCGCCCCGTTACCATCGCCACCTACCAGGTGGTCACCCGTAAGACGAAGGGCGTGTACCGGGCGCTCGAGCTGTTCGACTCCCGCGACTGGGGTCTCATGATCTACGACGAGGTGCACCTGCTGCCCGCGCCCGTGTTCCGCATGACCGCCGACCTGCAGTCGCGCCGCCGGCTCGGGCTCACCGCGACGCTGGTGCGCGAGGACGGGCGCGAGGGCGACGTGTTCTCCCTCATCGGCCCCAAGCGCTACGACGCCCCGTGGAAGGACATCGAGGCGCAGGGCTGGATCGCGCCCGCGGACTGCGTCGAGGTGCGCGTGACCCTGACCGAGAACGAGCGGATGCTGTACGCGACCGCCGAGGCCGAGGACAAGTACAAGCTGTGCTCCACCGCGCGGACAAAGATCCCGGTGGTGCGGCGGATCCTGGAGAAGCACGCCGGGGCGCCCACGCTCGTGATCGGCGCCTACCTCGACCAGCTCGAGGAGCTCGGCGGCGAGCTCGACGCGCCGGTGATCCAGGGCTCGACCCCCACCAGGGAGCGGGAGACGCTGTTCGACCGGTTCCGTTCCGGGGAGATCTCCACGCTGGTCGTGTCCAAGGTCGCCAACTTCTCGATCGACCTGCCCGAGGCGAGCGTCGCCGTGCAGGTCTCCGGCACCTTCGGCTCCCGGCAGGAGGAGGCCCAGCGCCTCGGCCGGCTCCTGCGCCCCAAGCACGACGGCGGCCAGGCCCACTTCTACTCCGTGGTCGCCCGGGACACCCTCGACGCCGAGTACGCCGCCCACCGCCAGCGCTTCCTCGCCGAGCAGGGCTACGCCTACCGGATCGTCGACGCCGACGACCTGCTGGGCCCCGGGATCCCCGAGGTGGGATAGGGCCTGGCCGGGCCGTTTGCCGAGCGGCCCTTCACACTCGATGTGCCATGCACTAACGTGCCTGCCGCACGTTCCGACGGGAAGGCAGGAAGCGATGAACGAGAACCTCGGCAGCCTCGCCGACATGGGTGTCGGCGGCACCCTCGCGGAAGGCTCGATGGCCGCGTTCGGTCTGCTCTGGCTGGCCTCCAGCGCGCTCACGGGGGACTGGCTCTGATGAACCCCACCGGCAGCACCGGCAGCATCGACCTCTCGGAGATCTCCGGATCGCTCGCGGGGAGCATCGATTTCCCCTGGTCCTCGGTCGTGGTCCTCTGGGAGTTCCTCAACGGTCGCCTGTTCTGACGGTCGGCTCCCGGGCCGCCCCGGCTCCCCGGTCCGCTGCGGCCGCCGCCTGGGATACTGGGCCCATGGCCGCCGAACGCACCCCCCGCGCCCCGCACGAGCAGTACCGACTCACCACCGTCCCCGTGGACTCCGCGTGGGTCCGCACGCACAACGAGAACCTCTCCGAGGTGCGCCGACTCCAGTGGTCGGCGGCGATCCTCGGGGCGGTGGTCCTCGCCGCCGGGGTCGCCGCGCTGATCCTCACCGGCTTCGCCTCGTGGGCGTGGATCCTCGCGGTGATGGCCGGGCTCTTCGCCGTGGGCTGCCTGTCGATGATCGTCTACATCCCCCGCAAGATGGGCTCGATGGAGCGCACCTACGCCACCTCCGAGCTCGTCCCGGCGATGGTGGCCGAGGTCCGGCCGCGCGGGGTCACCCTCATGGCGCTGGTGGACCGCACCGTCGACCGGTCCGCCGGATCGCTGCCCGCGCTGGTCACGCGGAGCTGCGAGAAGCTGCCCGGCCACGACATCCGCGTGGGCGAGCGCGTGCCCAGCGTCGCCGTGGTGGGCAACCGCAGCGCCCGCGGCGGCGACAACACCTACCAGTTCATCTCCCCCATGCCCATCGCCTGGGCCACCGGCGACGCCGCCGTGCTGCGCCGCTGCGCCAAGGAGATCCCCTCCGGCGAGTGGGAGCGCCTGCGCCAGAACCTCGACCGTGTCGAGGAGGTCACCGCCCTGCCCGGCCGGCTGCTCCCGCTCGACTGACCGGCGGCCGCCCCGCGCCCCGCCACCTCACCGGGGCGCGCGCGCCCTGTGAGCGAGTCGCAACGACACCGTGACGGACGGCCACAGCGCGGCGACGCACGGCGTGGTGACCGGCGGCGGCCTCCTCGGCCTGGAGGCCGAATCCGGGCGAACCGGACTCGGCGGAGCGCGCCGCGCCCGCCTCGAGCGCCTGTCGTGCGCCCCTGGTCGCCGGTCTCCCCGCGGCCCGTCCGGGCCGGTTTCGACCGCCTCAGATCGTGCCGCCCCTGTTACCGTGGGGCCGTCGCACGGGAAGAGGGGAACTCGTGGCGTTGTCGCATGGACAGATCCGGGACCGGAGGCGGGAGGACGGCGCCGGCTCCACGATCTCCGGCGTCGCCGACGCCGGACGCCGGGCTGACGGTTCGATGCCCGCCTGCCGCCTGCGTATGGCCGGCGCCGTCGCCGGCGCGGCACTCGCCCTCACCGGCGCCGCCTGCGGCACCACGCCGCCCCCTGCACCACAGGAGACGACCATGCCGTCCAGCGAACCGCCCCGGGTCACGCACGCGCAGGCGGAGGCTGCGATGGAGTCCGTGATCGCCGAGATCGGCACCGCGCTGTACACCCATGTGCCCGAGGACCGATGGCGCACCCTGGAAGAATCACAAACCGTCGGCTGCGGCGGCGGCGTCGCGCGCCGGCTGTGGGGCGAGATGCGCTCCACCTCCGAGGAACTGTCACCCGAGGCGGTGTCGGAGGTCATCGAGATCGCCGACCGTCACGGATACCGGTCCGACGTGAGCCCGCCCCTCGAGGCGCCCGACCTCATGCTCAAGCTCAACAACGAGTGGGGCGACACCGTCGCACTCTCGGTGATCGCCGGCACGGGCAGCACCTTCAGTGGCAAGACGCCGTGTCACCCCGATCCGAAACCCGCGACCGGCGACTGACGCCGCTCGTTGACCGTGAACCAGATCGACAGGTCCTCGGCGGCCCGCTTGACGTCCTCGTAGCTCGTCGCGTCCGTGAGATCGGCGAAGCGCGACTTCTCGGGGATGCCGAACCCCATCCGCCAGTCGCCGAAGCTGCGCTCGGTGATGCGCTCCACGAGCACGACCCGGACGTGGCTGTGGCGATCGTCGGCGGCGATGCTGTCCATCAACGAGTCGATCTCGGCGGGCGGCCCCTCGAGGAACTGGATAAAGCTGTCGTCCCGGTAGAGCAGGGCACCGGTGATCCCCGCCCGCTCGTTGTGCGTCCTCGCGGTGTGCAGGATGGACTCGAGGTCGCTCGGCGACATCTCCCGCGTCGCGACACTCGTGTACACGAGGTACTTCAACTCGCCGTCCGTCGACATCGTCACTCCGCTTCCCGGATTCCGTCGCGTCCGGGCGACGGCGGCCGGTGGCGATTCTCCCACGGCGGCGTCGACCCCGTTCACGTCCGTTCCGGTTTCGCCGGCTACACCGCCAGCCGGTACCCCGCTTGACGACGGTCGCCACCAGGCCCGGCACACCCGGCGCCCACACCGGCCACCACCAGCAAGACCAGGTACACCCCGATCACCCAGTGCGGCGACCGGTTGCCCGCCGCCGCGATCACCAGCAGCCCCACCACCTGGATGGTGGCCACGCCCAGGTTGCCGCCGCCGGCGTTGAGCCCCAACGCCCAGCCCTTCTGCCGCTGCGGGAAGAAGGCGTTGATGTTGGTCATGGACGAGGCGAAGTTGGCCCCGCCCAGGCCGGCGAGGGCGCCCGTGACGAGGTACGCCCACAGCGGCTGACCCGGGTTGGCCATGATCCACAGCATCCCCAGGGCAGGGACGAGCAGGACGAACGCGGAGAACATGGTCCAGTTCCGACCGCCGAACGTGGCCGTGGCCAGCGTGTACGGGATCCGCAGGAACGCGCCCGTCAGCGTGACCACCGCGGACACGAGGAACTTGTCCGGCGCGTCCAGGCCGTAGACGTCCTGCGGCATGAACAGCACCATGACCGCGAACAGGGTCCACACCGAGAACCCCACGTGCTCGGCGAAGACCGACCAGTAGAGGTTGCGCATGGCGGTCCTCCGGCCGCCCGACTCCCACTGCGCCGTGTCCTCCGGATCCCAGTGCTCGATGGTGTGCGAGCGCGACATGACATGTGAGCGCGACATGAGGTCGTCCCCCTCTCGTGGTGGCGGGCGCCTCGTCCGGCGCCCCGTGCCACGGGACGCTACGAGTGTCGTGTTGCCCCGGCGCTACCCGCGGTGTCGGTCCGGTATCGGTGTCCTCACGCCGCGACCGGCCACGCGTGAGGGCGCCGACGGCCCGCCCCGCGTCCGCCGGGCGGCCGGGACGCGCGGCTTCGTCGTCGTCACCCCGGCGGCTACCCTGGGGCCCTGTCCGCCCGCCGCCGACCCGCGAGAGGAACCCCGCCGTGCCCTTCCCCCTCGACGTGCCCGAAGCCGTCCTCCGCCGGCGCCGCAGCGAGAAGTGGGTCGCCCATCCCGAGGACGTCCTGCCGCTGTTCGTGGCGGAGACCGACGTGCTGCACGCCCCCGCGATCCGCGAGCGCCTGGCCGCCGCGGTGGCCGACGGGGACACCGGCTACTCCGCGGACGCAGGGCACCTCGCCGCGGTGTGCGCGACGTACTACTCCCGGTTCGGCTACGAGGTGCCGGCGGACGCCGTGGTGCCGGTCAACGACGTCGGCGTGGGCGTGCGGGAGACCCTCGCCCGGGTCCTGCCCGCCGCAGCGGCGTCGTGTACACCCCGCCCGTCTACATGCCGTTCGCCCCGTGGATCAGGCGCGTGGGCCACTCCCCCGTCGCCGTGCCGCTGCTCGACCACAGCGGCGAGGACCCGCGGCTGGACCTCGAGGGCATCGAGCGGGCGCTCGCCGACGGCGCCCGCGCCGTGGTGCTCTGCCACCCCCACAACCCCACCGGCGTCGTGCACGGCGACGACGAGCTGCGCGCCCTCGCCGACCTGGCGGCACGACACGACGCCGTGGTGGTCTCCGACGAGATCTGGGCGCCGCTCACCATGCCGGGCGTGGAGTTCCGGTCGTTCCTCGCCGCCTCCGGGACCGCGCGCGAGGTGGGACTGGCCGTCTCGTCGGCATCCAAGGCGTTCAACCTGGCCGGCCTCAAGTGCGCGTTCGTCGTGAGCGGCAACCCGGAGCGCTTCACCGGCGTGCGGCGCTCCGCGCTGTCCGGTGCCGTCGGACACCTGGGCGCCCTGGCCTGCGAGGCCGCGTTCGTCGACTCGCTGGACTGGCTCGACGACATGCGGGCCGCGCTGGCGTCCAACGTGGACCTGCTGGACCGGCTGCTGGCCGAGCACCTGCCCCGGGCCCGCTGGCGGCGTCCCGACGCGACCTTCGTCGCGTGGCTCGACCTGCGGGGCTACCCCGGGCTCGGTGACGACCCGGCGGCGCTCTTCCTCGAGGAGGGCCGGGTCGCGCTGAGCCCCGGACCCGCGTTCGGCACCGAGGGCAGGGGCTTCGCCCGGCTCAACCTCGCGTGCTCGGAGGAGCTGCTCACCGAAGCGCTCACGCGGATGGGGCGCGTCGCCACACGTACTCGATGACGACGGCGGCCGCGACCCTCACCGGGAGGGACGCGGCCGCCGTCATCGTGTCGGTGCCTGAGCCGGTCAGCCCTGCTCGGCCGCCAGCTTCTTCAGCGACTCGGTGGGCGCGAAGCGCTCGCCGTACTTCGCCGCGAGCTCCTCGGCGCGGGCGACGAAGCCCGCGTAGCCCTTGCCGGCCTCGCCGTCGAAGTTCTTGGCGTACTGGCGGGTGCCGCCGGTCCACGCCGGGAACCCGATGCCGATGATCGAGCCGATGTTGGCGTCGGCGTCCTCGACGATCACGCCCTCGTCGAAGCACTTCTGCGTCTCGATCGCCTCGGCGAAGAGCATGCGGTCGATGAGGTCCTGCAGCGGCGGGGCGTTGTCCACGGAGGTGTCGAACGCCTCGCGCAGGCCCGACCACAGCCCGGTGCGCTTGCCGTCGGCGTACTCGTAGAAGCCGGCGCCGGCGGCGCGGCCGGAGCGCTCGAGCTCCTCGACCATCTTGAGCACCACGCGGTCGGAGGGGTCCGGCACGAACTCCCGGCCCTCGGCGGCGGCCGCGTCCCGCGCGGTCTGGCGGATCTTGACCATGAGGTTGAGGTTCAGCTCGTCCGAGAGCTGCAGTGGCGCGGCGGGGTAGCCCGCCATGCGGCCGGCCTGCTCGATGGTGGCGGGCTCGATGCCCTCGTCGAGCATGCCGATGGCCTCGTTGACGAACGTGCCGATGACGCGCGAGGTGTAGAAGCCGCGCGAGTCGTTGACGACGATCGGCACCTTGCGGATGGCGACCGTGTAGTCGATGGCCTTGGCCAGCGTCTCCGGCGTGGTCTTCTCGCCCTTGATGATCTCGACGAGCTGCATCTTGTCGACCGGCGAGAAGAAGTGGACGCCGATGAAGTCCTCGGGGCGCTTGACGCCGGTGGCGAGGTCGGTGATCGGCAGGGTCGAGGTGTTGGAGCCGAGCAGGGCGGTGGGCTCGACGATGTCCTCGATCTCCTGGAACACCTGCTTCTTGAGGTCCGGCGACTCGAAGACGGCCTCGATCACGATGTCGCAGCCGGCGAGGTCGGCGGCGTCGGCGGTCGGGGTGATGCGGGCGAGCAGGGCGTCGGACTTCTCCTGCGTGGTGCGGCCCCGCTCGAGCGCCTTGGCCTCGAGCTTCTCCGAGTAGGACTTGCCCTTCTCGGCGCCCTCCTGCGAGACGTCCTTGAGCACGACCTCCATGCCGGCCTTGGCCGAGACGTAGGCGATGCCGGCGCCCATCATGCCGGCGCCCAGGACGCCGACCTTGCGGAACTCGGTCTTCGGGATCTCCGAGCCGTCGGCGGCCTTGGGCCGGGCCCCACCGGAGGCGCAGTGCTGCATGTCGAAGAAGAACGCCTGGATCATGTTCTTGGCGATCGACCCGGTGACGAGCGAGACGAAGTAGCGGGCCTCGATCTGCTCGGCGGTGGCGAAGTCCACCTGCGAGCCCTCGACGGCCGCGGACATGATGGCGCGCGGGGCCGGCGACGGGGCGCCCTTGGTCTGCTTGCGCATGTTGGCCGGGAACGACGGGAGCACGGAGCTCACGGCGCGGTCGTTGACGGTGCCGCCGGGCAGCGTCCAGCCCTTGCGGTCCCACGGCTGCGAGGCCTCGGGCCCGGTCTTGATCCACGCCTTGGCGGCGTCGAGGAGCTGCTCGGCCGCCACGACCTCGTCCACGAGGCCCATCTCGAGGGCCTTGGCGGGGACGAAGGACTTGCCGGACATAAGGATGTTGGGCACGGCCTGGGCGAGGCCGAACATGCGGACGGTGCGGACGATGCCGCCGCCGCCCGGCAGCAGGCCGAGGGTGATCTCGGGCAGGCCCACCTTGTTGCCGCGAACGTCGGCCATGACGCGGTGGTGGCAGGCCAGGGCCAGCTCGAGGCCGCCGCCGAGCGCGGCACCGTTGAGGGCGGCCACGACGGGGACGCCGCAGGTCTCGAGGGCGCGCATCCGGCCCTTGATGGCCATCGAGCGCTCGTAGATCTCCTGGGCGTTCTCCGGCCCCATGGTGATCATGGACTTGAGGTCGCCGCCGCCGAAGAAGCTCTTCTTGGCGGAGGTGAGCACGACGCCCGTGATCGAGTCCTTCTCGTCGACGATCCGCTGGACCGTCGCGTCGAAGTCCTCGGTGAAGCGCGTGTTCATGGTGTTGGCGCCGTGGTCGGGGTCGTCCATGGTGAGGGTGACGATGCCGTCGCCGTCCTGCTCCCACCGGAACATGTTCTCAGTCACTGGTTCTCTACTCCTGTATGGCTGGTGGTCTCGGTGGGGCGGGTCAGACGCGCTCGATGATGGTGGCGACGCCCATGCCGCCACCCACGCAGAGGGTGATGAGGGCGCGCTTGCCGCCGGTGCGCTCGAGCTCGTCGAGCACGGTGCCGGTGATCATCGCGCCGGTGGCGCCCAGCGGGTGGCCCATGGCGATCGCGCCGCCGTTGACGTTGAGCTTCTCGTCCGGGATGTTCATGTCCTTCTGGAAGCGCAGCACGACGGAGGCGAAGGCCTCGTTGATCTCCCACAGGTCGATGTCGTCCGGGGTGAGGCCGGCGATCTCGAGCGCCTTCTTGGAGGCGGGGGTGGGGCCGGTGAGCATGATCGTGGTGTCCGCGCCGGAGGTGGCGGCGGCCACGACGCGGGCGCGCGGCGTCATGTTCATGTCCTTGCCGGCCTGCTCGGAGCCCACCACGACGAGCGCGGCGCCGTCGACGATGCCCGAGGAGTTGCCGCCGTGGTGGACGTGGTCGATCTTCTCCACGTGGTGGTACTTCTGCAGCGCGACGGCGTCGAAGCCGCCCATGTCGCCGACCATGGCGAACGACGGCTTGAGGCCTGCGAGCGCCTCGACGGTGGTGCCGGGGCGCATGTGCTCGTCGCGGTCCAGCACGGTGAGGCCGTTGATGTCCTTGACCGGCACGACCGAGTTGGCGAAGCGACCCTCGTCCCAGGCCCGGGCGGCCAGGCGCTGCGAGCGCTCGGCGTAGCGGTCCACGTCCTCGCGGGTGAAGCCCTCGAGGGTGGCGATGAGGTCGGCACCGATGCCCTGCGGGGAGAAGTAGGTGTCGTAGTTGGTGGCCGGGTCCAGGGCCCAGGAGCCGCCGTCGGTGCCCATCGGCACGCGCGACATGGACTCGACGCCGCCGGCGAGGACGACCTCGTCCCAGCCGGAGCGGATCTTCTGCGCGGCCATGTTGATGGTGGTGAGGCCGGAGGCGCAGAAGCGGTTGATCTGCACGCCCGCGACGGTGTCGGGCATCTCGGCGGCCAGCGCGGCGATGCGCGGCAGGTCCATGCCCTGGTCGCCGAGCGGGGTGACGATCCCGTAGATGATGTCCGAGATCCGGTTCTCGTCGAGGTCGGGGAACCGACGCCGCATCTCCTCGATGAGTCCGACGACGAGGTCGATCGGCTTGACGCCGTGAAGGGCCCCGCCGGGCTTGCCCTTCCCGCGCGGGGTCCGGATGGCGTCGTAGATGAATGCCTCGGTCATGGGTGGTCCACGGCCTTTCTCTGGGCGGAACTGCTGTCCTGGTCCGAAATGAACGTGTTCCAGGACAGATTACGTGGTCACACCTCGCCCGGTCGGAGCACGGTCCGCTTCAGCCGCCGCGAGACCCTCGCACCCCACGGCACGGCCAGTCGCGCCGCGCCGAGCAGCGCCTCGTCCCGCAGCACGTCGTGCGCCGGGCCGCGGGTCAGGTGGCCCGCGGTGAGCACCGCCGCCTCCCGCGCCCAGGCCCAGGCCAGGTCGACGTCGTGGGTGGCCATGACCACCGCCGTCCCGGCCGCGCGCACCGCCTCCAGCGCCGCCAGCAGGTCGTCGCACGCCACCGGATCCAACCCGGCGCTCGGCTCGTCGAGCAGCAGGACCCGGGGCCGCATGGCCAGGGCGCCGGCGATCGCGGCGCGTTTGCGCTGGCCGAAGGACAGGTGGTGCGGGACGCGGTCGGCGAGGTCGGCGATCGCCAGGGCCGCCAACGCCTCGTCGACGCGCCGCTCGACCTCGGCGCGGTCCAGGCCGAGGTTCACCGGCCCGAACGAGACGTCGGCCCGCACGGTGGTGGCGAAGAGCTGGTCGTCGGGCTCCTGGAGGACGAGCTGCACGGACTCGCGCAGGCGGGTGCGGTCGGCGCGGCGGTCCCGGACGCGCTCGCCGTCGAGCTCGAGCGTCCCGCCGTCGAGCCGGTTCAGCCCCACGAGCAGACGCAGGAGGGTGGTCTTGCCGCTGCCGTTGCCGCCCAGCAGCGCGAGGCGCTCCCCCGGCGTCACCTCGAGGCCGGCGCCGTCGAGCACGGTGTGCCGGTGGCCGCCGGTGGAGTCGAGGCAGCGGTGCGCGAACCGGGCGTCGCGCAGGGCGAGGACGGGCGGCCGGGCCGTGTCACGCGGGGCCGTCACGCCGCCATCCCCACGGCGACCACGGCGCCCACCACCACGGTGATGACGACGAGGCGGGCGACCGAGACCGGCCGGGCGGGCGCGAGGACCGCCGTCTCGCCCCGTTCGGCGCGTAGCGCCATGGCGTCGTCGATCGCCCGGGCCCGGGTCAGGGCCAGCACGAAGACGGTCGCGAACTGCGTCCCCACGGACGTGATCGCCGCGCGGGCCGTGCGGTGCCCCAGCCGCAGGTCGTGGGCCTGCCGCAGGGTCCGGATGGTGCCCACGAGAATCCCGACGAGCCGGTAGGTGATGTCCACGACGTGTGCGAGCGGGGCCGGTAGGCCTGCCCGCCGGCCCGCGGCGAGGAGGTCGGCGACGGGCGTGGTGCAGGCCAGGGTGACGGTGGCGGCCGTGGCCGCGATCGCCCTGCTCACCGCGCGCCACGCCGCGTCGACCCCGGCGGGGTCCACGACGAGC
>DUTZ01000432.1 GCA_012841845.1 Actinomycetales bacterium
AACAGCTCCGCCGCCATGCCGACTCGGACGCGCCCGCGATCCTCTACGAGGACGCCACGAT
The DNA here is from genome assembly GCA_012841845.1 of Actinomycetales bacterium. Classification (GTDB taxonomy): domain Bacteria; phylum Actinomycetota; class Actinomycetes; order Mycobacteriales; family Mycobacteriaceae; genus Dietzia. Next base: position 62 of record DUTZ01000432.1, read on the forward strand.
CAGCTGGCGGGACTACGTGGCGGGCGCCGATCGGCGCGCGGGGGCGGTCGCCCCGATGCTCGACGACGCGCGCCCGCGGCACGTGGGCACGCTGATGGAGAACACCCCGGAGATGCTCTACGCGCTGGCGGCCGGCGCGCTGGGCGGTTACGTCACCGTCGGGATCAACGCCACCCGCCGGGGCGAGGGGCTGGCCCGCGACATCCGTAAGGCGGACTGCCAGGTGCTGCTCACCGAGTCGCAGTTCACGCCGCTGCTCGAGGGGCTGGACCTGGGCGACGTCCGGGTGATCGACACCGACTCGGCCGAGTGGGCGTCGGTGGTCGAGGCGGCGGAGCCCCAGGAGGACCCGCCGACGGTCGACGCCGGCGACCCGTTCATGCTCATCTTCACCTCCGGCACGTCGGGCGACCCCAAGGCGGTGCAGGTCGGCAACTTCACCGTCACCATGTCCGGCGAGATGCTGGCGCCGAACTTCGACCTGGGGCCGGACGACGTGTTCTACCTGTCGATGCCGCTGTTCCACTCCAACGCGATCATGGGCGGCTTCTCGCCGGCGATCGCGGTGGGCGGCACCATGGCGCTCGCGCGCCGGTTCAGCGCGGCGCGGTTCGGCGACGACATCCGCCGCTACGGCGTGACATACATGAACTACGTGGGAAAGCCGTTGGCCTACATCCTCGACACCCCGGAGCGGCCGGACGACGCCGAGACCACCCTGCGCGCGGCCTTCGGCAACGAGGCCGCGGCCAAGGACATCCCGGCGTTCGCCGAGCGCTTCGGCTGCCGGGTGTGGGACGCGTACGGGTCCACGGAGCTGGCGATCATCATCACGCGCACCGAGGACTCCCCGTTGGAGTCGATCGGTGAGCCGTTCCCCGGCGTCGCCGTCTACGACCCCGCTACGGGTGAAGAGTGCCCGCGGGCCGTGTTCGACGACACCGGGGCGGTGACGAACCTCGACGAGTGCGTGGGCGAGCTCGTCAACACCGAGGGCGCCGGGTTCTTCGCCGGCTACTACAATGACGACCGCGCCACCGACGACCGCATGCGCGACGGCATGTACTGGTCCGGGGACCTGGCCTACCGCGACGAGCAGGGCTACATCTACATGGCCGGCCGCAGCGGCGACTGGCTGCGCGTCGACGGCGAGAACATGGCCACCGGCATCGTCGAGGAGATCCTCCTGCGCCACCCCGGTCTCTCGCGGGTGGCCGTGTACGGCCTGCCGGACCCGCGCGGGGTGGGCGACCAGCTGGCCGCCGCGATCGTGCCGCGCCACGACGCGGAGCTCGACCCCGACGCCTTCGAGGAGTTCCTCGGCTCCCAGCCGGACCTGTCCACCAAGGCGTGGCCGCGCTGGGTCCGCGTCACGGACGCGCTGCCCACCACCGCCACCAACAAGATCCTCAAACGTGAGCTCATCCGGGAGGGCGTCGACGCCGCCACCGAAACCTGGTGGGAGCGCGAGGAGCGGGGCACCGCCTACACGGTCCTGGGCGACGCGGCCGCGGGCGGCTGAGGGCGGGCGATGGTCTATGTCGTCACCCGCTTCGACTTCCGCGCGCCCGGCGCCTCCGCCGATGAGCGCCGCGACCGCTACCGGGCCGCGCTCGACATGGCACGGTTCGCCGACGAGTCGGGCCACCACGCGATCAACGTCTCCGAGCACCACGGCTCCCCGGACGGGTACCTGCCCTCCCCGCTCATCGCGGCCTCGGCCATCGCGGCGGTGACCGAGCGGGTCCAGATCGCGGTGTGGGCGCTCATCGCGCCGCTGTACGACCCGGTCCGTCTCGCCGAGGACATCGCGGTGCTCGACCACGTGGCCTCCGGCCGGGTGAGCTACACGTTCGGCCTGGGCTACCGGCCCGTCGAGTACGCGCTGCACTCGCGCGAGTGGTCGCGCCGCGGCGCTCGCCTCGAGGAGCAGCTGCGCACGATGCTCGCGGTGTGGCGGGGCGAGCCCGTGGGCGCGGACCCGGCGGACGGCTCGCCGCGGGCGTCGGCCCACCCGCTGCCGTTCTCGGACCTGCACCCGCTGGTGTTCCTCG
>DUTZ01000433.1 GCA_012841845.1 Actinomycetales bacterium
GGCCACGGCCTTCGCACCCTCCTCCACGAACCACGCGGTGTCCGCGCCGCGCGAGACGGCCTCGAGGCCGAGCGCCCCGGAGCCGGCGAACAGGTCGAGCACGGCGGCGCCGTCGAGGTCCACGCGGGCGTCGATCGCGCTGAACAGGGCCTCGCGCACGCGGTCCGACGTGGGCCGGGTACCGGAGGCCGGGACCCGGAGCGTGCGGCCGCGCAGACGGCCGGCGATGATGCGGGGCATGGGGTCTCCTCGCCGTCAGGACCGGAACAGGTAGTCGGAGGACTCGTCGCCGGCCAGCCGGGCCACCCGCTCGGCGAGCGCCGGGTGGGCGTCGAGGCCCGGGTCCTCGTCCAGGATCTCCTCCGCGTGCCGCCGGGCGATCTCGATGAGCTCGCCGTCGTCGACCACCGAGAGCAGGCGCAGCGCCGAGAGCGCCCCGGACTGGGCGTCGCCGAGCACGTCGCCCTCGCGTCGCTGCTCCAGGTCGAGCCGGGCCAGGGCGAAACCGTCCGTCGTCGCGGCCACCGCCCGCAGCCGCTCCATGGCCCTGCCGCCCTCCGGGGCGGTGGTGACGAGCAGGCACAGCCCCGGCAGGCCGCCGCGGCCCACCCGGCCGCGGAGCTGGTGCAACTGGCTCACGCCGAAGCGGTCAGCGTCCATCACCACCATGACGGTGGCCTCCGGTACGTCGACGCCCACCTCGATCACGGTCGTGGCGACGAGCACGTCGAGCTCTCCGGCCGCGAAGTCGGCCATCGCGGCGTCCTTCTCCTCCGGCGGCAGGCGTCCGTGCATGAGGCCCACCCGGAGCCCGGCCAGCGGGCCCGCGGCGAGCTGTGCGTGTAGGTCCACCGCCGCGACGAGGGGCGGCCGGCCGTCCAGGTCCACTCCGTCGTCCGGGCCGGCGTCGGCCTCGTCACCGGTGTCGGCGTCGATGCGCGAGCACACGATATACGCGCGGTGCCCGGCCTCGACCTCCTCCCGCACGCGCTCCCACGCCCGCTGCAGCCACCGGGGCTTGTCGCGGGCCGGCACGACGGAGGTGGAGATGGGGCGCCGCCCTCCGGGCAGCTCCGCGAGTTCCGAGACCTCGAGGTCGCCGAAGACGGTCATGGCGATGGTCCGCGGGATCGGGGTGGCGGTCATGACGAGCAGGTGGGGCACCAGACCGTCACGTCCCTTGCCGCGGAGCCGGTCCCGCTGCCGCACGCCGAAGCGGTGCTGCTCGTCCACCACCACCAGGCCGAGGTCGAAGAAGTCCACGGAGTCCTGGATCACCGCGTGGGTGCCCACGACGATCCCGGCCTCCCCCGTGACGATGTCGAGCAGGGCCTCCCGGCGTGCGGCCGTGGACATGGAGCCGGTGAGCAGGACCACGCGGGTGGCCTGCTCGGCGGCCCCGAGCCGGCCCGCGGCGCCGAGGTCGCCGAGCATCGCGACGAGCGAGCGGTGATGCTGGGTCGCCAGCACCTCGGTGGGGGCGAGCAGCACGCACTGGCGCCCGGTGTCCACCACCTGGAGCATCGCCAGCAGCGCGACCACCGTCTTGCCGGAGCCCACCTCGCCCTGCAGCAGGCGGTTCATCGGCTCGTCCGTGGCCAGGTCGGCCGTGATGTCGGCGAGCACCTCGCGCTGGCCTGTCGTGAGCGTGAAGGGCAGCCGCGCCTCCAACTCCGCGCGGACCCCGGACGCGACGGGCGGGCAGGCGGGGCCGGGGTCGCGGGCCGCGAACCGCCGCCGCGCCCCCAGGAGGATCTGCAGGGAGATGGCCTCGTCGAACCGCAGCCGGTATCCGGCCGCGTCCTTCTCCGCCACCGTGTCGGGCAGGTGGGCCTTGCGCAGCGCGTCGTCGAGGTCCATGAGCCCGGCGGCGGCGCGGACGGTGGGGTCCAGGGGGTCGACGACGGGGACGAGCGCCCGCAGCACCGTGACCACCGCTCCGAGGAGCTCCCACGACGTCACGCCCTGCTTGGTCGGGTAGATCGGCAGGAGCGGCCGGTCGAACAGGCTGGGCCCGCCCTCGGCGGTCAGCTCCGCCGACAGGCGGGCGAGCGCGGCGAGGTTCCCCGACCCCCGCAGTTCCCCGCGCGCGCCGGACACCGGGCGCAGGACCAGGAACTCGGGGTGCTTGAGCTGCAGGCTCCGCCCGTACCAGGAGACGTTGCCGTCGAACATCGCCACCGTCCCCACCGGGAGGACGAACTTGATCCCCCGGGAGTAGAAGAACACCACCTTGAAGGTGGTCCCCCCGTCCTCCACCGTGAGGGTGGTGAGCTCGCCCCGCCGCTTGCTGGTCCTGGACGAGATCTCCCGCGTACTGGACGAGAGCACCTCGCCGACGATGGTCACGCGCTCGCCGTCGACGAGCTCCCTGCGGTCGTACCGCTGGCCGTGCTGCCGGTACCGACGCGGCAGGGTGTGGAGGAGCTCGCCCACCGTCTCGTGCCCGAAGGCGGTGGTGATCCGCGTGGCCAGGTCGTCGTCGAGGACCTCGGCCAGCGGCGTGTCCGTGGTGGCCAGCGGGGTCATTCGACCCCGACGTGGGCGAGCACCTGCCCGGGGCCCGCCGCGTAGCCCACCACCTCGACGTCCGGGTGGGAGCGACGGAGACGCTCGAGCACCGCCCCGGTCTCCTCGGCGCCGTACTCCTGCCCGAGGAGCACGGTGACGAGCTCGCCGCCCGAGGAGAGCAGGCGGCCGGCGAGCAGACACACCGCGTCCACGAGGTCCGTCCCGATGAGCGCGACGTCGTGGCCCACCATGCCGAGCAGGTCGCCCGGCGAGCAGCGCCCGACGAGCGTGAGGGCCTCCCGGTCGGCGCGGACCAGGTGCGCGTGCCGGGTGGCCGCGGCGGCGTCGGCCATGCCGAAGCCGTCCACCGACAGCGTGGTCCCCGGGTCGTGCACCGCGAGCGCGGACAGTCCCTGGACGACGGACCCGGTCGGCAGGATGAGCACATGGCGGTCGCCGTCGCGCAGCGCCGCGTCCAGCGCGACGATCTGGGACCGCGACAGCTGGCCGTTGGGCAGCACCACGAGCTCGTCGGCGATCACCTCGAGCACCGACTCGACCACGCCGTCCCCGCCGGGCCCGGGGCCGACGACCCGGGCGCCGGCCTCCACGAACAGGTCCGCGAGCGGCCCGGTCGGATCGGGCACGACCGCCACGACGACCCGCTCGGGGGGCGCGGCCTCGGGCTGCGGGGCCGCGTCGGCGTCGGCGTCGGCC
>DUTZ01000434.1 GCA_012841845.1 Actinomycetales bacterium
CCCGAGCGGGCGTGGGGGAGCGCGGCCGCGGCGGGTAAGATCGCCAGCGTGCCCCGGCCGGTCCGGGACCGCGCCGCCCAGCCAGTCGAACAGGGAGTTCCCACCGTGGCCCGAGTCGTCGTCGAAGTCATGCCCAAGGCCGAGATCCTCGATCCGCAGGGGCAGGCCATCCACCGCGCCCTCGGACGGCTGGGCCACCCCGGCGTCAGCGACGTCCGGCAGGGCAAGCGGTTCGAGCTCGAGGTGGCCGACGACGTGTCGGACGCCGAGCTCGAGGAGATCGCCTCGTCCCTGCTCGCCAACACGGTGATCGAGGACTGGAAGGTCGTGCGCGTCGAGACCGCCGGAGCCGAGGCGTGAGCGCGAAGATCGGCGTCATCACCTTCCCCGGGACGCTCGACGACGTCGACGCCGCCCGGGCCGTCACCGTCTCCGGCGCCGAGGCCGTGGCCCTGTGGCACGCCGACGCCGACCTCAAGGGCGTCGACGCCGTGGTGGTGCCGGGCGGCTTCTCCTACGGCGACTACCTGCGCTGCGGCGCGATCGCCGCGATGGCCCCCGTGATGACCGAGGTCGTGACGGCGGCGAAGGGCGGCATGCCGGTGCTCGGCATCTGCAACGGCTTCCAGATCATCTGCGAGGCCGGGCTCCTGCCGGGTGCGCTCGGCCGCAACCGCGACATGCACTTCCTCTGCCGCGACGAGTGGTTGCGCGTGGAGAACACCGACACCGCCTGGACGTCGCGGTTCGAGTCCGGCGCGGAGATCCTCATCCCGCTCAAGTCCGGCGAGGGCCGCTACATGGCCACCGCGGACACGATCTCCGAGCTCGAGGGCGAGGGCCGCGTGGTGTTCCGCTACGCCGGCGGCGCCCCCAACGGCTCGACCAACGACATCGCCGGCATCTGCTCCGAGAACGGCCGTGTGGTGGGCCTCATGCCGCACCCCGAGCACGCGATCGACCCGCTCACCGGCCCGTCCGACGACGGGCTGGGGCTGTTCCTCAGCGCGCTCGACGCCGTGGTCCGCGCGTAGCCGGTGTGCGAGAACCCGCCGGGAACGGTCCCGGCGGGTTCTGTCGTTCCCGAGGCGTGGCTCAGTAGAAAGTGCTGCCGATGTCGCCGCCCAGGCCGGCGAGGAGGTCCAGGGTGAGCTCGACGACAAGTGCGGGGAGTACGAGGATGCCGTCGAGAACCGACGAACCGACGCCGCCCGCCTGCGTGTAGCTGCCGTAGGCGGTCTCGAGAGCGGGAAGGAGTACGCGGGCGATCGAGCCGGTGAGATCCATGGTGGGGTCCTTTCGGGAGTCCGTTGCGCCGAGTGCACAGCGGGGGTGGAATGCGGCGCGGCCGTAGTGGCCGCGGGGATCAGATGGGATCTGTGCTGCCGACGTCCGCGCCCGTGATCCCGAGCCACTGGATCGCGAATCGGGCGAGCCACTTCGGGAGCTCGATCAGGCTGTTGAGGGCCATCGAGCCGACGCCGCCCCCGTCCATGTAGCTGCCGTAGACGGAGTCGAGGGCGGGGTAGAGAGCCTTGGCGAGCGAACCGCTGAGGTCCATGGTGATCTCTTGGGATCGGGCGTCCGCCCCACTGGCGGCGCGATGCCGGCAGTATCGCACATTAGTGAGAAAAAATTTCGTCTATCGGGGGTTGTTTGCCGCGGGCGCCGGTGAGCCGGGTCCTCGTGGAAGGGCGGGTTCCCCTCCGCCGCTTCCCGGTGGCGTCGGCGCCCGCATGCGGTAGAACCGTGGGGTGAGCGATACCACTCCTGCGCCCGTGTCCGCCGCCGAGAAGGCCGCGCGCCCGTTCGATCTCGTCGTCTACGGTGCCACCGGGTTCACCGGCGGGCTGGTCGCCGACTACCTCATGCGGACCATGCCCGAGGGCGGCTCGTGGGCGCTCGCCGGCCGGTCGCGGGAGAAGCTCGACGCCGTCGCCGCCCGGCTCGCCGAGGCGCGACCCGACGCGCCGGCGCCGGGGATCGTCCTGGCGGACACGGAGAACCCCGCCTCGCTCGAGGCGATGGCCCGCCAGACGCGGGTCGTGCTCACCACCGTCGGCCCCTACCTCGAGTACGGTGAGCCGCTCGTCGCCGCGTGCGTGGCGGCGGGCACGGACTACGTGGACCTCACCGGGGAGCCGGAGTTCGTGGACCGCATGTACCTCGAGTACCACGAGGCGGCGGTGGCCTCGGGGGCCCGGCTCGTCCACGCGTGCGGCTTCGACTCCATCCCGCACGACCTCGGCGTCTACTACACGATGAAGCAGGTCCCGGAGGGCGTGCCGGTGGCCGTCTACGGCGCCGTGCACTCCAACGCCCAGTTCTCCGGCGGCACCTTCCACTCGGCCATCGGGCAGTTCGCGCGCCTGCGCGAGGCCGGCGCCACGGCCAGGGAGCGCCGGAAGCAGGAGGGTCGGCCGGAGGGTCGTCGTGTCAAGGCGGCGCCCACCAAGCCGCACCACGACGCCACGCTGAACCGTTGGCTCGTCCCGCTGCCCACCATCGACCCGCAGATCGTCCTGCGCTCGGCGGCCGCTCTCGAATCCTACGGCCCGGACTTCTCCTACGCGCACTACGCGTCGGTCGGCTCGCCCGTCACCGCCACCGTGGGGATGGTGGGGGTCGGCGCGATCGCCGCGGGCTCCCGGGTGCCGTTCCTGCGCTCGCAGATGCTCAAGCGGATCGACCGCGGGCAGGGCCCCAGCGAGTCCCGGCGGGCGCGGTCGTCGTTCACGGTGACGTTCGTCGCGATCGCCGGCGGCCGCAAGATCATCACCCGCGTCTCGGGTGGGGACCCCGGCTACACGGAGACGTCCATGATGATCGCCGAGTCCGCGATGTGCCTGGCCTTCGACGACCTGCCGCCGCTCGCGGGCCAGCTCACCACCGCCCGGGCGATGGGCGACGCGCTGCTCGAGCGGGTGGAGCGGGGCGGCCTGACCTTCGAGGTGCTCTCCGCCTGAGGACGGATAGACTCGGCGGCGTGACCGCTGAAGTCGATACCACCGCGAACGCCGCCGCCACCCCCGACCTCGAGCAGCCCTGGGCGGAGCTCGGGCTCAAGGAGGACGAGTACGACCGGATCCGCGAGATCCTGGGCCGCCGTCCCACCGACGCGGAGCTCGCCGTGTACTCGGTGATGTGGTCCGAGCACTGCTCCTACAAGTCGTCCAAGGTGCACCTGCGCTACTTCGGCGAGACCACCACCGACGAGATGCGCGCGGGCATGCTCGCCGGCATCGGGGAGAACGCGGGCGTCGTGGACATCGGCGACGGCTGGGCGGTGACCTTCAAGGTCGAGTCGCACAACTCGCCGTCGTACATCGAGCCCTACCAGGGCGCCGCGACCGGCGTGGGCGGCATCGTCCGCGACATCATGGCGATGGGCGCGCGCCCCGTGGCCGTCATGGACCAGCTCCGCTTCGGCCCCGCGGACGCCGACGACACCCACCGCGTCCTGCCCGGCGTGGTCGCGGGCATCGGCGGCTACGGCAACTGCCTGGGCCTGCCCAACCTCGGCGGCGAGACGGTGTTCGACGCCTCCTACGCCGCCAACCCGCTGGTCAACGCCCTGTGCGCCGGCGTCCTGCGGGTCGAGGACCTGCACCTGGCCAACGCCTCGGGCACCGGTAACCGCATCATCCTCTTCGGCGCCCGCACGGGGCTCGACGGGATCGGCGGCGTCTCCGTTCTGGCCTCGGCCACGTTCGAGGAGGGGGAGGACGGCAAGGCCGCCAAGCCCCGCAAGCTGCCCGCCGTCCAGGTGGGCGACCCGTTCGCCGAGAAGGTGCTCATCGAGTGCTGCCTCGAGCTGTACCGGGAGGGCCTGGTCGAGGGCATCCAGGACCTGGGCGGCGCCGGCCTGGCCTGCGCCACGAGCGAGCTCGCCGCGGCCGGCGACGGCGGCATGCACATCGACCTGGACCGCGTGCCGCTGCGCGCCGAGGGCATGACCCCGGCCGAGGTCCTCTCGAGCGAGTCGCAGGAGCGCATGTGCGCGGTGGTGACGCCCGAGAACCTCGACGCCTTCATGGCCGTGTGCAAGCGCTGGGACGTGCTGGCCACCGACATCGGGTACGTCACCGACGGCGACCGGCTCACCATCGACTGGCACGGCGAGACCGTGCTCGACGCCCCGCCGCGCACCATCGCCGACGACGGCCCCGTGTACGAGCGCCCCGTGGAGAAGCCCGCCGGCCAGGACGCGCTCCGGGACGACACCACGGCCTCGCTCGCCCGGCCGGCCACCGGCGACGAGCTGCGCCAGACCCTGCTGGACATGCTCGCCAGTCCCGCGCTGTGCTCCCGGAAGTTCATCACCGAGCAGTACGACCGCTACGTGCGCGGCAACACGATCCTCGCCGAGAACGCCGACGGCGGCGTGCTGCGCATCGACGAGGAGACCGGCCGCGGCATCGCCCTGTCCACCGACGCCTCGGGCCGGTACACGTTCCTCGACCCGTACGTCGGCGCGCAACTGGCGCTCGCGGAGGCGTACCGCAACGTCGCCGTCACCGGCGCCCGCCCCGTCGCGGTGACCAACTGCCTCAACTTCGGCTCCCCCGAGGACCCGGGCGTCATGTGGCAGTTCCGCGAGGCGGTGCACGGCCTGGCCGACGGCTGCGCCGAGCTCGGCATCCCGGTGACCGGCGGCAACGTGTCGTTCTACAACCAGACCGGCTCCACCCCGATCCTGCCCACGCCCGTCGTGGGCGTCCTCGGTGTGATCGACGACGTGGCGCGCCGCACGCCCACCGCGTTCGGGGACACCCCGGGCGAGAGCATCTACCTGCTCGGCGAGACCCGCGACGAGCTCGACGGCTCCATCTGGGCCCAGGTCGCCCACGACCACCTCGGCGGCACCCCGCCGTCCGTGGACCTGGCGTGGGAGGCCACCCTCGCGCGGATCCTCGAGACCTGCTCCAGGGACGGGCTCGTCACCGGCGCCCACGACCTGTCGGAGGGCGGCCTGGCCCAGGCGCTCGTCGAGGCGGTGCTCGCCGGCGAGTGCGGCGCGCGGATCGTCCTGCCCGAGGACGCCGACCCGTTCGTGTGGCTGTTCTCCGAGTCCAGCGGGCGCGTCGTCGTGTCCGTGCCGCGCGGCGAGGAGATCCGCTTCCAGCAGATGCTCACCGCGCAGCAGATCCCGCACGCCCGCATCGGCGTCACCGACCCGGACTCGGGGACGTTCGAGGTGCAGGGCCAGTTCACCCTCACCACCGAGGAGCTGCGCGCCGCCCACGAGGGCACGCTGCCGGCGCTGTTCGGGGCCGACCCGGTCTGAGGACCGCGTAGGTGATCGACCTCCGGCGCCGCGAGCGCCTGCTCGCGGTGGTCCTCACCGGGACCGCCGGCTTCGTGGACGCCGTGGGCTTCCTCGAGGTGGGCGGCTACTTCGTGTCGTTCATGAGCGGCAACTCCACGCGCATGGTCGTGGACCTGGCGGGCGGGCGGCTGGGCGCGGCGGGCGTCGCGGCCGCCGTGCTCGTGTCGTTCTTCGTGGGCGCCGCCGCGGGCGCGGTCGTCACCCGCCGCCAGAGCCTCTACGACCGCCCCACCGTCCTGTCGCTCGTTGCGGCGCTGCTGCTCCTCGCGCTGGGCCTGCAGTGGCTCACCGACGCCACCGTCGCCGGGCTGCCGGTCGCGATGTCGGTGGCCGCCGCCGCGATGGGGGCCATGAACTCGGTGTTCCACTCCGGGGGAGTGGTGTCCCTCGGCGTCACCTACATGACGGGCGCGGTGGTCAAGGCCGCGCACAGCCTGGTCGACGCCCTGGCCGGCGGCTCGTGGGCGCCCTACCGGCACCAGGTCGCGCTGTGGGGGTCGCTTGCCTCCGGCGGCGTCGCCGGCGCCGCGCTGCACGTGTACTGGGGGTCGTGGGCGCTCGGGGTGGCCGCGCTCGTGGTGCTCGGTGCGCTCGGGGTGACGGTGTGGCTACGACGACGAGCCCTGCGGACGC
>DUTZ01000029.1 GCA_012841845.1 Actinomycetales bacterium
CGGCACCGCGACGGAGACCGCCGACCTCGTCGTCGTGGCCGTCCCCGTCCCCCGGGCGGCGCCCCTCCTGCGCGGACTCGGCGGTGTGGACGACGCGGCCGCCGCGCTCGCCGGCGTCCGCACCGCCTCCTCGGCCGTCGTGGCCATGGAGGTGGACCGCTCCCTCGACCTGCCCGAGCACTCGGGGGTCCTCGTGGCCACCGACGAGCCGGTGCCGTTCAAGGCCATGACCTTCTCCAGCCGCAAGTGGCCGCACCTCGACACCCGCCCCGGGCATCTCGTCCGGGTGTCCTTCGGCCGGCTCGACGACGCCCCCGACGGACCCCTGTCCGCCGACGACGCCTCCCTGACGCGCACCGCCGAATCGGCCCTGGCCGGGGTCTGCGGCACCACTCCGACCGTCCTGCACGCGCGGGTGCGCCGCTGGCCGGACGGGCTGCCGGAGATCGGCCCCGGTCACACCCGCACCGTCGCGGGGATCCGTGAGGAGCTGGCGGCGCACGCGCCCGGGCTCGAGCTCGTGGGCGCCGCCACCGAGGGCGTGGGCGTGCCGGCGTGCATCGGCTCGGCCCGGGCCGCGGCGCGTCGACTGGCCGCGAAGTGGCAGGATTGAGCCATGGCCCGTCTCGATTACAAGAAGCTCAACTCCACCCTGCGGTACCTCATGTTCTCCGTCTTCACCGTGAAGCCCGGAGAACTCGGCGAGGACCGCGCCGCCGTGGCGGCCGACCTCGAGCGGTTCCTCGCCGGGTACGAGGGCACCGACGTGGTGGTCCGCGGTCTCTACGACGTCTCCGGCCTGCGCGCCGAGGCGGACTTCATGATCTGGACCCACGCCGAGCACATCGAGGAGCTGCAGCGCTTCTACAACGAGTTCCGCCGCACCACGATCCTGGGCCGGGCCAGCACGCCGTACTGGTCCAACACCGCGCTGCACCGGCCGGCCGAGTTCAACAAGAGCCACATCCCGGCGTTCCTCGCGGAGGAGGACCCGGGCGCCTACGTGTCCGTCTACCCCTTCGTGCGCTCGTACGAGTGGTACCTGCTGCCCGACGAGGAGCGGCGCCAGATCCTCGCCGAGCACGGCCGCGCCGCCCGCGAGTACCCGGACGTCCGCGCCAACACGGTGCCCGCGTTCTCGCTGGGCGACTACGAGTGGATCCTCGCCTTCGAGGCCCCCGCGCTCGACCGGATCGTGGACCTCATGCGCGTCATGCGCTCGACCGAGGCGCGCCGGCACGTGCGGGAGGAGATCCCGTTCTTCACCGGCCCGCGCGTGAGCGCCGAGCACCTCGCCACGACCCTGCCCTGACGCCGGACGGCCGGCGGGGGAGCCCCGCGGGGGCGCCCCCCCGGGGCGGTCAGTCCTCCGCCGGCTCGAGCGTCAGGCTCACCGAGTTGATGCAGTAGCGCAGGTCGGTGGGGGTGGGGTAGCCCTCGCCGGCGAACACGTGGCCCAGATGGCCGTGGCAGCGCGCGCACAGCACCTCGGTCCGCACCATCCCGAGCGTGGTGTCGGACCGCTCGATCACGGCGTCGCCGGCGAGCGGGGTGAAGAACGACGGCCAGCCGCAGTGCGAGGCGAACTTCGTGTCGCTGCGGAACAACTCCGCCCCGCAGCCCCGGCAGCGGTACACGCCCTCCGTGGTGGTGTCGGTGTACTCGCCGGTGAAGGGCCGCTCGGTGCCCGCCTGCCGGAGCACCTGGTACTCCTCGGGGGTCAGTCGGCGCCGCCACTCCGCGTCGTCGAGGGTGAACTCGGGCTGCCGGGCGTCGGGGGTCTCGCTCATGCCCGCAGGCTACGCCGCGGCCGCCGCCGGCGCGATCCGCTCGTGCCGCCGCGGGTCGGTGCGGCGCCAGAGCAGCCCCACGAGCACGGTGGCCAGCAGCAGCAGCCACCCGAGGGTCGGGTGGGAGAACTCGAGCAGACGACCGTAGTACGGCCAGCGTTCCGACTCCCAGTAGTCCAGCGTGAGGCAGCCGTAGGCGGCCAGCCACGCCACCCAGTTCCGCACGAACGAGTGGTCCAGGACCACGGTGAGCAGCAGCGGGATGAGCGTCATCGAGTAGTACATCTGGCCCAGGCTGGAGACCAGGAAGACGCCGGTGAGGATGACCCCGGAGGTGGTCGCCAGCCAGAGGACCTCGTGGTTGTGGCGGTAGTCCAGCAGCAGCCACACCGCCACGAGGGTCGCCACCACGACGAGGATCCGGGCCACGAGCACCAGCGGCTCCGGGACGCCGTAGTAGACACCGAGCCCCGCGAGCGAACTGTTGTAGTAATTCCGGACCTCGCCCATGTAGGGCAGGGTCTTGTCGACGTAGGCGCGGGCGTCCACCGTGAGCGCCCAGCCGGCCGCCATCGCGGCGGCGGGGATCGCGGCCGAGGCCACGAAGGGCTGCCACTGGCGCCGGACCAGGGGCAGGAAGAGCAGCGGCGCGAGCATGGGCTTGATGGCCAGGGACACGCCCATCGCGACGCCCGACCACCAGAGCCGCCGCCGGTGCAGCAGGTACAGGAACGCGACCTGGCACAGGAAGATCACGCCGTTGACGTTGGTGAAGACGAGGGTGTTGGTGACGGCCTCGGTGAGGAACGTCGCCAGGATGAGCGCGGGCGTGACGTAGGACCGCACGTCGAGGTCGAACAGCCGCATGAGCAGCCACAGGGCGGCGAGGATCGCGGCCGCGTTGACGAGGATGAACAGCCACCGCGCGATCGAGTAGTCGTCGATCACCCCGAACGGCGCCAGCAGCAGGGTCCCGCTGGGGGCGTAGAGATAGTGCGGCTGGACGGTGAGGAGGTTCTCCGCGTAGACGGGTTCGCCGGCGAGGAAGTGCCTGGTGGCGACGTACACCGTGCCGAAGTCGTTGGTGACCGACCCGTTGACCGCCCTGATGAGGACGCGGTGGATCACCGTCATGACCGCGAGGGGCCAGAGGACGTGGGCGAGTACTCGGGGCACGGTGGTCGTGCGTCCTATCGTCATCGGCACGGTGAGGAGGGTACCGGTCGGGTCATCGCGGGGACCGGAGGCGCTCCGGGGAGCGCCGGTGCGCCGGGCGCCGCCCTCCGGCGTCACGAGGGGCAGGCGGCATCCCCCTCCCCGGACCCCGGGTCGGCGAGGAACCCGACGAGCTCGCCGCGGACGCACGAGGAGTGCAGGAGCGCCCGCGAGCCGGGGGCGCCCCACGCGACGGTCCGCACGTCCCGGGCGCCGGCGGCGGTGAGTAGCC
>DUTZ01000030.1 GCA_012841845.1 Actinomycetales bacterium
CGAGAGCCGCACCACGTTGGGCAGCAGGCCCATCGCCTCGCGGTCCGCCACGTCCATCGACGCGTGCGTCGTGGTGACCGGATGGCAGGTCAGCGACTTGGCGTCGCCCAGGTTGTTGGAGATGTCGATGACGCGCAGAGCGTTGAGCAGGGCGAAGCACTTCCCCTTGCCGCCGTCGGCCTCGTCGTCGACCTTCAGGCCGAACGTCACCACCGACCCGCCGCCCGACATCTGCCGCTTCGCCAGCTCGTGCTGGGGGTGCGACTCGAGCATCGGGTACCGCACCCACTCCACGGCGTCGTGCGACTCGAGGAAGCGCGCCACCTCGAGGGCGGTGGCGCACATGCGCTCGACCCGCAGGCTCATGGTCTCCAGGCCCTTGAGGGCGATCCACGCGTTGAACGGGCTGATGCCCGGGCCGGCGTGCCGCATGAGCTTCTGCACGGGCCCGGAGATGTACTCCTCCGAGCCGAGGACGGCGCCGCCGAGCGCGCGGCCCTGGCCGTCGATGTGCTTGGTGGTGGAGTACACCACCGCGTCGGCCCCCAGCTCGAGCGGCTTCTGACCGAGGGGGGTGGCGAAGACGTTGTCCACCACGACCTTCGCGCCCGCGGCGTGGGCCAGCTCGCACACCGCTGCCACGTCCACCAGGTCCTGCATGGGGTTGGAGGGGGACTCGAAGAACACGGCGGTGGTGGGCTCGCTCAGGGCTTCGCGCCACTGGTCGAGGTCCGTGGCGTCCACGAACACCGTCTCCACGCCCCAGCGCGGGAGGATCTCGGCGCAGATCACGAAGCACGAGCCGAACAGCGCCCGCGACGCCACGAGGCGCGAGCCGCTGGAGCACAGCGCGGCCAGCGCCACGAACACCGCCGACATGCCGGAGCTCGTGGCGAAGCACGCCTCGGCGCCCTCGATCTGCCGCAGCCGCTCCTGGAACATCGCGACGGTGGGGTTGCCGTAGCGGGAGTAGACGAACCGCTGGATGTCGCCGTTGAACGACGACTCGGCGGCCTCCGCGCTGGAGAAGACGTAGCCGGAGTTGAGGAAGACCGGCTCGGCGGTCTCCTCGAAGCCGGTGCGCATCTGGCCCGCGCGGACCCCCAGCGTGTCGGGGTGGAGGCCGTCGGGGAGCTCGTTGTTCTGCATGCGCTGCTTTCTCGTGTGGTCGGGTGCCGGCTCGGGCGGGCGGGTGGCGCGGGTCAGGACTGGCGCCAGGCCAGCCCGTCGACCTTCCAGCCGTTGACGGTGCCGCGGTGCCCCTCGGCGTCCGGGTCGCCCTCGAAGCCGCCGGCGATGTTGTAGGCGGGGCCGAGCCCGGCGGCGGTGGCGGCGCGGGCGGCGGCGGCCGAGCGGCCCCCGGAGCGGCAGAGGAAGAGCACGGGGGTGTCGGGACCGACGCCCGCCTCGCCGAGCTGGTCGACGAAGGCGCCGTTGGGCTCACCGCTCGAGCGCATCCACTCGACGCCCACGGTGCGCTTGCCCAGGGACGACAGGTCGGCACCGCCGACCCACTGCCATTCGGCGCTGGTGCGCACGTCCACGAGCACGGCGGACGGGTCCGCGGCGAGCATGTCCCAGGCCTGCTGGGGGTCGAGATCTCCGGCGTAGTCGCTCATGGGACACGATTATGCTCCCCCTCGCCCGCGCCCGTCGGGTCGAGGTCCCCGCGGGGTGGCGGCGTGCCATGATCGGTTCATGACGAAATCCTCGGATTCCCCCGTCCGCATCGCCGTCGTGGGCTCCGGCCCGGCCGGCGTGTACGCCTGCGAGGCCCTCCTCGACTGGGCCGATTCGGTGGGGCGGGAGATCGTCGTGGACCTGCTGGACTCGCTCCCGGTGCCGTTCGGCCTGCTGCGCCACGGCGTGGCCCCGGATCATCCGCGCATCAAGGGGATCGCCCGGACCCTGCAGGAGATCGGCGCCGACCCGCGGATCCGCTTCCTCGGCAACGTGGAGTTCGGCCGCGACCTGAGCCTGGACGACGCGCGGCGCCTCTACCACGCGGTGCTCTTCTCGACCGGCGCGCTCACCGACCGCGACCTCGGCATCCCCGGCGAGGACCTGGAGGGCTCGTACGGCGCCGCCCAGTTCGTCACCTGGTACGACGGCCACCCCGACGCCGCCCGCGAGTGGCCGCTGGACGCCGAGCGCGCCGCCGTGGTGGGCGTGGGCAACGTGGCCCTGGACGTGGCCCGCATGCTGTTGCGCACCGCCGAGCAGCTCGAGGCCACCGACATCCCCGAGCACGTCCGCGAGGGCTTCGCCGCCGGCGCCACCCGCGTGGTGTCGGTGATCGGCCGCCGCGGCCCGGCGTACGCCAAGTTCACCCCCCTGGAGCTGCGGGAGATGGACAAGGTGGAGGGCGTCACCGTGATCGTGGACCCGGCCGACCTGGAGTATGACGACGAGGCGCGCACCCTCCGGGAGTCGGACCGCCGCGTGAAGCAGGTCTGCACGCAGCTCGAGAAGTGGGCCGCCGCCGTCACGGAGGCCGGTCACGACTCGGCCGACGACGCCGAGGCCGCCGCGCTCGCCGACGGGCTCAGGGCGGTCCGGTTCCGCTTCCACCGCGCGCCCGCCGAGATCCTCGGCGACGCCGGCGCCGTCACCGGCCTGCGCCTGGAGCGCACCGAGCCGGACGGCGCGCGGGTGCGGAAAACGGGCGAGACCGAGGACCTCGCCGTGGACGCCGTCTACCGGGCCGTGGGCTACCGCTCGACCCCTCTCGAGGGCGTGCCGTTCGACGACGACACCGCCACCATCCCCAACGAGGCCGGCCGGGTCCTCGACGCGGCCGAGTCCGGCGCGGTGGTGCCGGGCCTCTACACCGCCGGCTGGATCAAGCGGGGGCCGACGGGCGTCATCGGCACCAACCGCTCGTGCGCGGTGGAGACCGTCCACGGGCTCACCGACGACCTCGACGACGGATCCCTGCCCGAGCCCGCCGAGCCCGACCCGCAGGCGGTGCGCGATCTGCTCGCCGAGCGCGGCGTCGAGGTGGTGGACGGCGACGGCTGGGCCGCCATCGACGCCGCCGAGCGCGCCCTCGGCGAGGCCG
>DUTZ01000435.1 GCA_012841845.1 Actinomycetales bacterium
CCGTCCGAGGAGAATCCCGCATGAGCACCTGGCCGGACTGGATCGTCGTCGCCGTCGTCGTGATCCCCGCCCTCCTCGCGTCGGCGGCCTTGGGCTCGCCCGTCGCGTCGCTGGTCCTGCGGTCGGCGCACGTGCCGGAGCCGCCGGTCGTCGAGGTCACAGGCGACTCCCGCAGCCCCGTGGTGCGCCGCCGCGAGCCCGCCGACGCCGACCCCGCCGTGCGCGAGGTCCTACGCGGCGGGATGTGGATCGGCATCCTCGAACGGGTCGGGCTCACCGCCGCGATCCTGGCCGGCCGCTTCGAGCTGGCCGCCGTGGTGGTGGCGATCAAGGCCCTGGGCCGCTACCCCGAGATCCGCGAGAACCCGGCGGTCAGCGAGCGCTTCATCATCGGCACCCTCACCTCGCTCCTCGTGGCGGCGGCCTGCGGCGCCGTCGGCCTGGCCCTGCTCCGCACGCTGCTCTGACACGGGGCCCTCCCCCGCGACCGTGCCCGCCCCACACTCGCCCCCTCCCCGGAGCGGATACCGCGGCGCACCACCCCGCGCCCCGGGGACTCCTCATCACGAGGCTCTGGGAATTCGCTCACTCGCGCACTCCCACCAGCCCCATCGACCACCTCAGACACCTCCGGTCTCCCGAAACCGGCCGACAACAGCGCTCGCGCCCCTGGAGTGAGCGAAACACCTGCCCCCACCCTGCGCGAATCCGATCCGCCTTTCCGTCTCGCATACCCACAACACACGTTTCGCGCACCCCACAACGAAGCCCGCGGCTCGTGAAGACTCCATGGGTGACGCCGCCGCCGTTTGATCGACACCACGCAGCGATTGGCGAACAGGATTTGCGCTCCCGAGCCGCATTTCCTGCCTGACGTTCACCAATCGAGGCCCGGCGATCAGCGCCGACACGCCACCCGACGGGGCGTCCCGCAGCCTGGGCGCGCCCGGAGTGTGAGCGAGTGAGCGAAACCCCAGAGCGTCGAGAAAGACAGCCGGCCCCTTCCCCACCGCGATCGGGATGAGGAAGGGGCCGGAGCGGCGCAGGGGCCGAGCCACTCAGGGGCCGGGCGACTGCGCGGGGGCTAGATGATCGAGTCGCCCTCCCGCTTGGCCTCGATCGCCTCCTTGACGAACCCGCGGACGATCACCGCGAGCGTGCCGGCCACGATGACGGGCCAGATGAGGACGTAGATCGTGAGCAGAACAGGTGACATGGAACTCTCCCTTCCTCAGACCCGGACCGGGCCGTCATCGTCGTCGTCGACCCCGTCACCGGAACGGACACCGACCTCGCGTCCGGGCTCCGAGGCCGCACCGGGCTCGGCGTCACCGGGCTCGGCATCGCCGGCCACCGCGGGCCCGGCGGCCCCGGCGGCCTCGGGGGTGTCGTAGTCGCGGGTGCGGGACGCGATGGTGGCGAAGTCGAACTCCATCGAGCTGCGCACCGACATGCCCCAGCACACGAGAGTGCTCACCGCGTAGGCGACGAGCGAGGCGGTGAGGGTGTCGTAGTCGCGGAGGAAGCCGAAGACGAACGGCGCACTGGCCACCGCCGCGATCGCCCCCACGACCAGCGCCGGTCGCAGACCCAGGAATCCGAAGACCATGAGCCCGAGCACCACGCCGACGCCCACCACCGCGAGCGCCTCGATGACGAACGGCGCCATGCCCGTGTCCGGGACGAGCCCGAAGCGCGTGGGCAGGAACACCGCGAGCGCCGCCAGCACGGCCACGGTGAACGCCGAGTTGGTGACCTTCTTCCAGTAGAAGCTCGCGATCACCGGGAAGACCAGCGCACCCCACAGCGCGCCCACAAAGACCAGCAGGTCGAGGATATTGAAGCGGATGTTGGCGAAGACCAGCGCGGCGGCCGTGGCCAGGATCATGGTGATCCGGCCGACCAGCAGCATGGTGCGCGGGTTCGGGACCTTGCCCTTGCCGCGCAGCCCCTGGCCGTACATGTCGCTCATCGCGATGGACGACATGGCCGCGAGGTCGGAATCGGCCGTCGAGGAGAGCGAGCCGATGATCATGATGAAGAACAGTGCGACGAGGACGCCCGGCAGGTACTCCGCCGCCACCTGGGGCAGCAGGTTGTTGGGGTCGCCGCCCACCGGCTCGATACCGGCGTAGAGGGCGAGCACTCCGACCATGCCGATGCCGATGATCGTGGCACCGTAGCCGACCGTCGCGGTGATGAACGTCGGCTTGATGAGGTCCTCGCGCACCGCGAAGAGCCGCTGCGCGATTGTCTGGTTACCGATCGCGTACGCCAGCACCGCCGCAATGTACGGCGCGCCCTGGTTGAGGAACGCGTCCGACGAGAAGAACGACTGCTGCTGCGCCGTCAGGTTCTCCGCGCCCGAGGTGAACAGCTCCACGCCGCCGAGGAAGAAGAACATCGACGGCACGATCACGACCACCGCGCCCAGCATCGCCAGGACCTGCGCGAAGTCCGTCAGCACAGACGCCCGGAAACCTGACCACAGCGTGTACAGCAGCACGCCGGCCGCGATCACGACGATGCCCTGTCCGAAGGAGAACGGGCTGAGCATGGCGATGAGCGCGCCGCCGGCGATGAAGTTCGAGGTCAGCGAGATGACCGAGCCGAGGATGTTGGAGCCGGCCAGCATGAGCTGCGACGAGCGGCCGTGCCGGGCGTACATCACCTCGGCGAGCGTGTGCGCCTGCGGCGCCACCTTCCGGATCCGGCGGCCGAACGGGTAGATGAACAGGATCATCAGCGCGCCCCAGAGTCCATAGTGGATCGGGCCCGACACGCCGTAGAGGTAGCCCGAGTTCACGGACGCGTACATGGACGAGG
>DUTZ01000031.1 GCA_012841845.1 Actinomycetales bacterium
CGGGTGTCGCGCGGCGGATCGTGGACGTCATGGAGGACAGCGTCCCACGGCGGGGCTCACCCCTCGGCGAGGCGGCGGGCGGCGGCGCGGTCCACCTTGCCGATGCCCAGCAGCGGCAGCTCCTCGACGACGTGGACGCGCTTGGGGATCATGTGCGCGGGCACCTCGGTGGTGCGCAGCGCGGAGCGTACGAGCGCCGAGGCCTCCGCGGGGTCCGTGCCCTCCTCGAGGGTGACCAGCGCCTCGACCCGCTGGCCCCATTCCGGATCGGGCACCCCGACAACGACGGAGGTGCGGACCAGACCGCGCAGCATGAGGGAGCGGTCGATCGCGCGCTCGACGTCCTGGGGGAGGACCTTGCGTCCGCCGGTGTTGATCACGTCGTCGGCGCGGCCCAGCACGGTCAGTGCGCCGTCGGCGTCGAGCTCGGCGAGGTCGGAGGTGAGGAAGGCGCGCCCGGCGCCGTCATAGGAGCCGTTATCGGCGACGGACGCGCCGGTGGCCGGCGCGTCGGCGACCGGCGCCGCGGTCACGACGGGCGCGCCACACAGGGCCGTGGCGACCGCAGCCGCGACGACGACCCGACCCACGTTCCGACCTGCACCGACGATGTTCATACCTTCACTCTAGTCCCACTCGTCACAAAACGGGGCGCGTCCAATGCGTCGATTAGGTCACCAAATGGCAACCCGCCGACTAGAAATAGGAAGTTGCGGAGTGAGCCCATAAGGTGACCTCCGTCACACGGCCGATCGGTCGTCCGCCCGCCCGAGAGTTCCGACAAGGAGTCGTCCATGACCAGACCAGCCACCACAGGGGGCGCGAAGCCACGGGAGACCTTCTCCCGCCGCTCCGTCTTCGTCTTTGCCGCCATCGGCTCCGCCGTCGGTCTCGGCAACATCTGGCGCTTCCCCTTTGTCGCCTACGACAACGGCGGCGGCGCCTTCCTCCTGCCCTACCTCGTGGCCCTGCTCACCGCGGGCCTGCCCCTGCTGTTCTTCGACTACGCGATCGGCCACCGCTTCCGCGGCTCCGCCCCGCTGAGCTTCCGACGGATGAGCCGCTGGGCCGAGCCGATCGGCTGGATCCAGGTCCTCGTGGCGTTCGTCATCGCCGTCTACTACGCGGTGATCATCGGCTGGGCCGCCAGCTACGCGTGGTTCTCGATCGACGAGCGCTGGGGCCAGACCTACGAGGAGTCCGCCGAGTTCTTCAGCAGCACGTTCCTCAACGCGGCCAACGGCTTCGGCTTCGACTTCGTCCCCTCCATCGCGATCGTCCTGGTCGCCGTGTGGGTCATCACCCTCGGCGTGCTGCTCGCGGGCGTCCAGAAGGGCATCGGCCGCACCGCGCTGATCTTCGTCCCGCTGCTCGTGGTGCTGTTCGCCGCGCTCGTCATCCGCTCGCTGTTCCTCAACGGCGCGATGGACGGCCTCAACATGTTCTTCACCCCCGACTGGAGCGTGCTCACCCAGCCGGCGGTCTGGGTGGCGGCGTACGGGCAGATCTTCTTCTCGCTCTCCGTGGGCTTCGGCATCATGCTCACCTACTCGAGCTACCTCAAGCGCAAGACCAACCTCACCAGCTCCGGCCTGGTCGTCGGGTTCTCCAACTCGGCGTTCGAGGTGCTCGCCGGCATCGGCGTGTTCGCCACCCTCGGCTTCCTCGTCACCACGTCGGCGGGCGCCGGCTGGGACGACGTCAGCGGCGGCCCCGGCCTGGCGTTCATCGCCTTCCCGGCGCTCATCTCGCAGATGCCGGGCGGCCCGGTCTGGGGCGTCGTGTTCTTCGTCTGCCTCATCCTCGCCGGCCTCACCTCGCTCATCTCGATCGTCGAGGTCGTCATCTCGTCCTTCCAGGACAAGATCGGCGGCTCGCGCACCGTGGCCACGCTCGCGATCGGCCTGCCGATGGCCGTCATCTCGCTCGTGCTCATGCCCACCGAGCAGGGCCTGCAGAACCTCGACATCCTCGACAAGTTCTCCAACAACCTCGGCATCGTGGGCATCGCGCTCATCGCACTCATCGCCGTGATGTTCGTGCTGCGGCTCGCCCCGCAGCTGCGGGACCACCTCAACTCGGTCTCGTCGTGGCCGGTCGGCAAGTTCTGGATCTTCTGCCTGGCGATCCTCACCCCGATCGTCCTGGCCTACGCGCTCGTCACCACGATCATCGAGCTCGTCAACGAGCCCTACGAGGGCTACGACCTGCCGGTGATCGGCGTGTTCGGCTGGGGCATGCTCGGCGCGATCCTCGTGCTCTCGGTGCTGCTCTCGCTGCTGCCCTGGCGCGGCGCCCGGCACCTCGACGGCCCGCCGGAGCTCGACGACGACCCGAGCGACTACGCCAACGAGTACGCCAACCGGGACGGGCTCGCCCCCCGCGAGACCGCCGCCGACTCCACCCGAAAGAAGGCCTGAGCCATGGACGCCTCCGCGATCATCATGATGGTGCTGTTCCTGCTCGTGATCTGGGGCGGACTCGTCGCCAGCATCGTGCACTACGTCGGCAACCCCGACGAGGCGGACGTCAAGCCGCGCGTCAACCGCGACCTCTGACGCAC
>DUTZ01000436.1 GCA_012841845.1 Actinomycetales bacterium
GGACCCGCCGCCACCGCCGCCGGGAGCGGCCCGTCGGCGATCCACCGGACCAGGGCGTCGTGGTCGACCCGGCCGGCCGCGGCCACCACCACCTCGCCCGCGCGGAGCACCCGGCGGTGGAACGCGCGCAGGGTGTCGGCGTCGAGCTCCCCCACCGACTCCTCGGTGCCGATGATCGACCGCCCGAGCGGGTCATCGCCCAGCACCTCGGCGGTGACGAGCTCGCACGCGAGGTCCTCGGGGTCGTCGGCACGCCCGGCCAACTCGTCGAGCACCACGTCCCGCTCGACCTCCACGTCGTCCGGCGTGCACGAGCCGTTGGCCACCACGTCCACGAGCAGGTCCACGGCCGTCGCCAGCCCCTCCGCCGGCACGTGGACGTGATAGCAGGTGTGTTCACGGCCGGTGTAGGCGTTGAGGTCGCCGCCCAGCAGGTCGATCCGCTCGGAGATCTCCCTGCCGGACGCCGACGCTGTCCGCTTGAACAGGACGTGCTCGAGGAAGTGGGCGGCGCCGTGCTCGGCGGGCCCCTCGTCCGCCGACCCGGCGGCGAGCCACACCCCGACCGCCGCCGTGTGGCACCACGGCAGGTCCTCGGTCACGACCCGGATCCCGGGGATCGACCGGTCCACCCTGATCGTCGTACCCACCTGGCGTTCCTCCTCCATACGACGAGGCACGCACCCCGCGCTCGGGATGCGTGCCTCGTCTCGGGCGTGTGAGGTCAGTCCTCGGAGCCGGCGTCGTCCGCCGTGGCGTCCGCGGTGTCCTCGGCGTCCTCGGACACGGGGACGAGGCTGATCTTGCCGCGGTTGTCGATGTCGGCGATCTCGACCTGGATCTTGTCGCCGACGTTGACCACGACCTCCACCTTGTCGACACGCTTGCCGTTGCCGAGCTTGGAGATGTGGACGAGCCCGTCGCGGCCCGGGAGCAGCGAGACGAACGCGCCGAACGGGGCGGTCTTGACGACCGTGCCGAGGAAGCGCTCGCCCACCTTGGGCAGCTGCGGGTTGGCGATGGCGTTGATCTTGTCGATCGCGGCCTGCGCGGACTCGCCGTCCGTGGCACCGATGTACACGGTGCCGTCGTCCTCGATCGAGACGCTCGCGCCGGTCTCCTCGGTGATCGAGTTGATCATCTTGCCCTTGGGCCCGATCACCTCGCCGATCTTGTCCACGGGGACCTTGATGGCGATGACGCGCGGGGCGTAGGGGCTGAGCTCGTCCGGCTCGTCGATGGCCTCGGCCATGACGTCGAGGATGGTCAGCCGCGCCTCGCGGGCCTGGGTCAGCGCGCCGGCGAGCACCTCCGAGGGGATGCCGTCGAGCTTGGTGTCCAGCTGCAGGGCCGTGACGAACATGCCCGTGCCGGCGACCTTGAAGTCCATGTCGCCGAAGGCGTCCTCGGCGCCGAGGATGTCGGTGAGCGCCACGTAGCGGGTCTCACCGTCGACCTCGTCGGACACCAGACCCATCGCGATACCCGCGACCGGCGCCTTGAGCGGCACGCCGGCGTTGAGCAGCGAGAGGGTCGAGGCGCACACGGAGCCCATCGAGGTGGAGCCGTTGGAGCCGAGGGCCTCGGAGACCTGACGGATCGCGTACGGGAACTCCTCGACGCTGGGCAGCACCGGCATCAGGGCGCGCTCGGCGAGCGCGCCGTGGCCGATCTCGCGGCGCTTGGGCGAGCCCACGCGGCCGGTCTCGCCGGTCGAGTACGGCGGGAAGTTGTAGTGGTGCATGTAGCGCTTGCTGGTCTCCGGGCCGAGCGAGTCCACCTGCTGCGCCATCTTGACCATGTCGAGCGTGGTGACGCCCATGATCTGGGTCTCGCCACGCTCGAACAGGGCGGAGCCGTGGGCGCGCGGGATCACTTCGACCTCGGCGGACAGCGCGCGGATGTCGCGGACGCCGCGGCCGTCGATGCGGAAGTGGTCGGTGAGGATGCGGCGGCGGACGATCTTCTTGGTGAGCGACTTGTAGGCGCCCCCGATCTCGCCCTCGCGGCCCTCGAAGCGCTCGGCCAGCTGGTCGAGCACCTCGCCCTTGAGCTCGTCCGTCGCGTTCTCGCGCTCCTGCTTGTCGGCGATCGACATGATCTCGCCGAGCTTGGCCTCGGCGACCTCGGACACGGCCGCGTAGGCGTCGTCCTGGTACGGCGGGAAGAGCGGGAACTCGCGGGGCTCGGAGGAGCCGGCGGCGGCCAGCGCCTGCTGGGCGGCACACAGTTCGGCGATGAACGGCTTGGCGGCCTCGAGGCCCTGGGCCACCACGTCCTCGGTCGGCGCCTGCGCGCCGCCGGCGACCTTCTCGATGACCGTGTCGGTCGCCTCGGCCTCGACCATCATGATCGCGACGTCGGAGTCGGCACCGGACCCCACGACGCGGCCCGCGACGACCATGTCGAACACGGCGTCGGAGAGCTGCTCGACGGTCGGGAACGCGACCCACTGTCCCGCGGGATTCGCGGAGGTCGGGATGAGCGCGACGCGGACGCCGCCGACCGGGCCGGAGAACGGCAGGCCGGAGAGCTGGGTGGAGGCCGAGGCGGCGTTGATCGCCACGACGTCGTAGAGATCCTCGGGGTCGAGGCTCATGACGGTGACGACGACCTGGACCTCGTTGCGGAGCCCGTCCACGAACGTCGGGCGCAGCGGACGGTCGATGAGCCGGCAGGTGAGGATGGCGTCCGTGCTGGGGCGCCCCTCGCGCCGGAAGAACGAGCCGGGGATGCGGCCCGCGGCGTACATCCGCTCCTCGACGTCGATCGTGAGCGGGAAGAAGTCGAAGTGGTCCTTGGGGTGCTTGCCGGCCGTGGTGGCCGACAGCATCATCGTCTCGTCGTCGAGGTAGGCGACGACCGAGCCGGCGGCCTGCTTGGCGAGGCGTCCGGTCTCGAAGCGGATCTCGCGGCGACCGAAGTCGCCGTTGTCGATGGTCGCGACGGTCTCGAAGACGCCGTCCTCGACCTCGACGGCCGTGATGTCAGACATGGAGTTCCTGTCGTGTCGGTGGCATGGGGCCGCGCGGCGGGCTCGTCCCGCCGGGGCCGCCGGCGCCGCGCCCCGGGTCCTCCCGGACCGACCTCGGTCTTCGATCGAAGCGGTCGGGGCCCGCCTCCCCCGCTCTCGCGGGGGTCGTCGGGTTCCGACAGCCACTACCGAGGACCGCCAATCGGGCCTGTCGAGGCCACCCGGTGCTCGGGCACCGGCCGTCGCCAAGGCTACCAGGGGGAACGGTCGTCGAACGCATCCCGACGCGCCGGGCGTTCCCCGGCGCGTGGGCGACCCGGCCCCACGGCGGGCCGGGAAATGGGCCGGTCCCCGACCTCCGGGGAGGGCGGGGACCGGCGAGGAGTGCGGGTGCGGCGCGGTTCAGCGGCGCAGGCCGAGGCGCTCGATGAGCGAGCGGTAGCGCTCGATGTCCGTCTTGGCGACGTACTTGAGCAGGCGACGCCGGCGGCCGACCAGCAGGAGCAGGCCGCGGCGCGAGTGGTGGTCGTGCTGGTGGGTCTTGAGGTGCTCCGTGAGCTGCGAGATGCGCTTGGTGAGCAGCGCGACCTGCGCCTCGGGCGAGCCGGTGTCGGTCTCGTGGAGGCCGTACTCCGAGAGGACGGCCTTCTTCTCTTCGCTGGTCAGCGACATGGGGATACTCCTGGTTGTTCCAGTCCGCGAAAATGTGTGGCCCCGCCGCCGCGGACCGCAGGAGGGCCGAGGGGTAACGCTACCAGCCGGTACCCCCGCCGCCCCAATCAGGGAGCGTCGGCACCGAGGACGGCGCGGGTCCGGTCGACGTCGCGACCCATGGCCACGAGCAACTCGTCGACGGAGGAGAACTTCTCCATGGCGCGCACGTGGTCCACGAAGTCGACGGCGGCGAGCCGGCCGTAGAGGTCGGCGGACTCGTCCAGGACGAAGGCCTCGACGCTGCGGGCCGCGTCGCCGAAGGTCGGGTTGGTGCCCACGGAGATGGCGGCCTGGTAGGCGCGTCCCGGAACGATCGTGCCGTCCACGGGCTCGTGGTCCAGGACGGTGAACCACCCCGCGTACACCCCGTCCGCGGGGACGGCCGTGTACTCCGGAAGGTCGAGGTTGGCGGTCGGGTAGCCGAGGTCGCGGCCGCCGCGGCCGGCTCCGTGGACCACGACCCCCGCCACGCGGTGGGGGCGGCCGAGGATCTCCGCGGCCCCGGCGACGTCGGCCTCCGAGAGCAGCCGCCGGATCCGCGACGACGAGACCGTCTCCCCTCCCGAGTGCAGGAGGTCGATCACCTCGCACGCGATACCCCGCTCGGCGCAGAGCCGGCGCATCGTCTCGGGGGTGCCCGCGGCGCGGCGGCCGAAGGTGAAGTTGGTGCCCACCGTGACGGCCCGGCAGCCGAGCCCCTCGACGAGGACGCGGTCCACGAACTCCTCGGGCTCCCAGGAGGCCATCTCGGTGTCGAAGGGCAGGGCGAAGACGGCCTCGATCCCCATCTCGACGGCGAGCTCGGCGCGCCGCTCCGGGGTGGTGAGCAGGAGCGGGTGCGTGCCGGGCCGGACGACCTCCACGGGGTGGGGGTCGAAGGTCACCAGGACGGGGCCCGCGCCGAGGGCCCGGCCGGTCTCCACGGCGTGGGAGACGAGGTCGCGGTGCCCCCGGTGGAGACCGTCGAACACCCCGAGGGCGACGGAGGTCCCGCCGTCGGGGATCACGATCTCGTCGAACGAACGCCACAATTGCACGGCGACCACCTTACGCCCGGCGGTCACAGCCCGGCCGGTCGCATGACCACCACCGGGGAGGCCCGGCGCCCGGACTCGGAGACGAGGGCCGCCACCCGGCCGTCCGGCCCCACCGCGGCGACCACCCCGGCGTCCCCCCGGGCCTCGAGCCACCGGCCGTGTCGCAGGCCCTCGGCCTCGGCGGCGTCGATGTCCCGCCGGGGAAACGAGGCGAGCGCGGCGGCGTCCAGGTCCAGCGACAGCCTCGGCTCCGCCTCGAGCTCCTCCAGGGTCCGGGCGAGGTCCAGCCCGTACGGGCCGACGGCGGTGCGGCGCAGGGCGGTGAGGTGTCCTCCCACGCCGAGCCCGGCGCCGAGGTCCCGCGCGAGGGCGCGGATGTAGGTGCCGGTGGAGCAGTCCACGACGACGTCGAGGTCGACCGTCTCGCCGGAGCGGCGCCGGGCCAGGACCTCGAACCGGGTGACGGTGACGGGGCGGGCGCGCAGCTCGACCTCCTCGCCCGCGCGCACCCGCTCGTACGCCCGCCGACCGCCGACCTTGATCGCGCTCACCGCGGACGGGACCTGGCTGATCTCGCCGGTCAGGGCGGCGAGCCCGGCGTCGATCGCCTCGTCCGTCACCCCCGCGGCGTCGACCCGCCCGGTGGTCTCCCCCTCGGCGTCGTCGGTGGACGTGGTCTCGCCGAGGCGGATCGTGGCCTCGTAGGACTTGGTCTCCAGGGCGAGCAGGCCGAGGAGCTTGGTGGCGCGCTCGATGCCCACCACGAGGACGCCCGTGGCCATGGGGTCGAGGGTGCCGGCGTGGCCGACCTTGCGGGTGCCGAAGAACCGGCGGAGCCGGGCCACCACGTCGTGGCTGCTCATCCCCCCGGGTTTGTCGACGACGACGAGGCCGGGCTCGGGTGCGGGGCGGGAGGGGTCGCGGCGGCTCACGGCTCCACGCTATCGACCCGGGCGGGGCGGAGCACGATCGCCGAGACCACGTACCCGTCGCGGACCGCCCAGCGGCCGCGGAGATCGAGGAGGTCGGGCCCGCCGTCGACGGCGTGGGGGTCGATGAGGATCCGGGATCGCAGCTCGCCCTCGGCGGCGCCGCCCGCCACCCGCGTGGGCACGAGGGTGATGCGGGCGTCGGCGAAGCCCAGCCACCGCCGCGTGAGCGGGAACCACGCCTTGTAGGTGGCCTCCTTGGCCGTGAACAGGACGCGGTCCCACCGCACGTCCGGCTCCTCCCCCAGTGCCGCGCGGACCCAGGCCGACTCCTCGGGGAGGGCGACCGCGTCGAGCACCCCCTCGGGCAGCGGCCCGTGCGGCTCGACGTCGACCCCGAGCGACCGGACGGCGTCCGCGCGCGCCAGCGCCGCCGCGCGTAGTCCGTCGGTGTGGGTGAGCGTGCCCACCACCCCGGCGGGCCAGACGGGCATCCCGCGCCCGCCCCGCACGACCGGCGCGGCGGGGAGGCCGAGCCGGTGCATCGCCTCGCGGGCGCAGGCGCGGGCGGCCGCGAACTCGATGCGTCGGCTCTCCACGGCGCCGCCGATCTGGTCGGCCCCCACCGGGTGGAGGGCGGCGAGTGCGTCGGCGTCGGACAGGCCCACCTCGTCGAAGGTCACGGCCACCACGTCGTCGGGCAGGACGTCCCTGATCACCGGTCCTCCTCCAGGTCGGGCCCGTCCTCGCCGGGCGCCGCGATCCGCGGCAGTCCGTCCCCGCCCCGGATCCACCGCACCTGCGGCGTCTCCGGCGCGGGGAGGATCTGCCGGGCCAGCGGCTCGGGCCGGCCCCGCCGGCCCCACTCGCGCGGGTAGCCGAGGGAGACCTCGTCGAAGCGGACCCCGTCGTACACGGTCGTGCGCGGGATGTGCAGGTGGCCGTACACGCAAGCGGCGGCGCGGTACCGGCGGTGCCAGTCGGCGGTCTGTTCGGTCCCGCACCACATCGCGAAGTCGGGGTGGTGCAGCACCGCGGTGGGCCGGCGCAGCAGGGGCCAGTGGTTGACGAGCACCGTCGGGTGGGCGGGGTCCAGGGCGGCGAGCCGGGTCGTGGTGGCCACCAGCCGCTCGTGGCACCACGCCGCGGCGTCCGGGTGTGGCCCCGGGTCGATGAGGAACTCGTCGGAGGCCAC